>JBIJBG010000046.1:0-11993 GCA_044345355.1 Flavobacteriales bacterium | reverse complement strand
ATTCATCACCTTGTCGTATTGACTCATTTTGTTTGGTATAATTTACGATTCGCTTTGCCAAAGCGCCCGCAATCTGCCTGACCAAAATTTGTTTACCATCGGCCCGCTCAAATACGGTGGTAGTCCTTTCATTTTCCTCAGATGATTTAGGATGCCAGGCGACCAGATATTTCCCGGGATGATATTTATAATAAACGGTTTTTCCTGAAACAGGAGAGAAATTGATGTGTACGTTAAGCGGACTCATAAAAACGGAAACCTGAATCACCTCCTGCTTCAAAAACTCTTTTTCATAGACTTTTTCTATCACAACGACCTTACCGTCGCACGGAGACAAAATTTCATGAGGAGAAACATGCGACACCGTACGATCAGGCTTCCGGAAAAATTGCAGAATAATGAGAAAAAAAAGCACGGAAGCGCCTATTAATAAATATTTTACGAGGGGTATTTCCCCGGTAAACAAAACGGCGCAAAAAATAATCCCGGCAGAAACCGCCGTGGATAGGGCCAACGTGGCAAATCCTTCCTTATGAATCGTCATGCTTTTATTAAAACAAAATAAATCATTAATACCGGTGCACTGATGAGAAATGAATCAAAACGGTCTAAAAATCCACCGTGACCGGGCAAAAAATTTCCTGAATTTTTGACATCCAACGTCCGCTTGAGTTTAGACTCAGACAAATCGCCCACCACGGCTAATACCGATGCGCAAATCCAAATAACCGCTAAATCGGCCAGACGGTTTGGGTTTGAAAAAACCAAAATAGCCAGTGCCATCAGGCCCGAACCCACAGCACCTCCTATAGTTCCCTCCCATGTTTTGCCGGGTGAAATACTTTCGGCCAGTTTGTTCCGTCCAAAAAATTTACCGAACAGGTACGCAAAAGAATCGTTCGCCCAAACCAAAACAATAAAACACAGCACCGGAAAGAAATCATACGCAGCTCCGGGAGTATGAATACCGCAAAACAGAACGGCCACGAAAGGCAATGCGGCATAAGCAATGCCCAGGAGCATGATACCCAACTCTTCAAAAGCCTTTTGAGAGCGGGAAAAAGTAGCTGAAAGTAAAGAAAGTAAGAAGGGAACAAACAACCAAAGCAGGGAATTAAATTCCAAATAACCGAGGAGCGAAAACGCCGAGGTGGCATACAATGCGGTCCCGGAAAGAATACCGAAAATAAAAAAGGGGCTTTTCTTTATGCTGTTCAATGAATAAAATTCATATAGTGAACCCAACATAAAAAAACCAAATATGAGTACAAAGGAAATTTTATGTAGCCATACACAACCCAATGTAAACAAGGCAAAAAAGAGTCCGGAGACCGCTCTGCGCCTTAAATTACTCCAATCTGTTTTTTTCATTCCCGAGGCTATTCGGTCGTAAATATATGGCAATTATCCCCTTCCGCAGAAAAAACATCTTGTCCGGTTCGGAACAATATCTTGCCGTACCCGTTTAATTTGCCAATTTTGACCCGTGAAAATAGGCATCGTTTTATATCCCACTTTCGGCGGCAGCGGTGTAGTAGCCACGGAACTCGGTTTGGAGCTGGCTTCAAGAGGACACCACGTTCATTTTATATCCTACAACCAACCGGCACGCATTACGTTTTTCAATCAGAACGTCACTTTTCACGAGGTAATCGTTCCCGATTATCCGCTGTTTGAATTTGCACCCTACGAAACAGCTCTTACGGGTAAAATCGTGGATGTGGCGCTTTTCGAAGATCTGGATGTGCTACATGCCCATTATGCCATTCCGCATGCCACCTGTGCCTATCTGGCCAAGCAGATTTTGGCGCAAAAAGGAAAACACCTTCCCTTCATCACCACCCTGCACGGAACCGACATCACCCTGGTGGGCAAAGAACCCTCTTATCTTCCCTCGGTTACCTTTGCCATAGAAAATTCAGATGCCGTAACTGCCGTTTCCCAAAGCCTAAAGGAGCTTACCCAAAAAGATTTCGGTATCAGGAATCCCATTCACGTCATCCACAACTTCATCAATCCGGAACTGTTCCGATATTCACCCGACAAGTGTATACGGCCTTACACGGCGCCCAACGGGGAAAAAATCATCATGCACATTTCCAATTTCAGGCCGGTGAAACGGATACCCGACGTGATTCATGCCTTCGCGGGTATTCGGGCCCAAATGCCTGTGAAATTAGTGATGGTAGGCGATGGGCCTGAAAGGACGCTGGCTGAAAGAATGGTGCGGGATCTCGGGCTGGCGGCTGATGTGCACTTTTACGGTAAAATCAAACACACTTCAGACATACTTCCCTGCTCGGATCTGTTTATTTTACCCTCCGAGTCGGAAAGTTTCGGATTATCCGGTCTTGAGGCGCTCGCATCCGGAGTACCTGTTATTTCAACCAATACGGGAGGCACTCCCGAAGTGCAGATTCACGGAGAAACCGGCTATCTCGTCAGTCCGGGAGATGTAGATTCCATTGTACGGTATGGCCTGGAGTTACTGGGTGATGAAAATACCTTGCAGCGTTTCAAAGAAAGGGCGATGAAACGAGCCGGGGATTTCACCGCAAAAAAAATCATTCCATTGTACGAAGCTCTTTATAAAAAGGTATTGGAAAAATCTGCGGATACTAACCAATGATCAGGAACTACAGCCGCATTAAAAGTATCATCTGTTTCTGCAGTGAGGCTTTTTGCCGAAGCCCGTTTAATCGTAAAAATTAAGATAACAATTAAGAATATCTACAACTTAAATACTTTTTCACAGGTTTTAAATAGTTAGAGTTAAAATTCAGATTTCATGAGCATTGAATGCCTAAAATGAAGGGAATAAAATAAAGCAGGTTAAAATAAATTACAACCATTTTACTTGTATTTTTGTCACAATTAAATAACTTATCAAAATGAAAAACGTACAATTTTTAAGTATTGCATTTGCTGCTGCCATGTTGTTTTCTTGTGGAGGAGGTGCCGACAAGGAAGCCGAACGCATGAAAAGAGAGGCCGATTCTCTGGCCAAGGTGGAACAGGCGCGTAAAGACTCTCTGGATGCCGCTATGGCCAGCCAGACCGTAAACGTGTATGAAACGGCTAAAGCCAATCCGGATTTCTCCACATTGGTAAGTCTTTTGGATCAGGCAGGTCTGGCTGCCACCCTGCAGGACGAAACGGTTAACTTCACCGTGTTTGCTCCTACCAACGCGGCTTTTGACAAGCTGGATGCAAAAACACTGGCTGATTTAAAAGATCCGAAAAATGCCGAAAAACTAAAGGATATTCTCCTTTATCACGTGGTGAGCGGCAAAATGATGGCTTCCGATGTAGCCGGCTCCGAGGAATTGCAGGCTATGGATGAAAAAGTAATCGTGGTAAAAACTGCTGAATCCGGAACCGTTATGGTATCCGATGCATCCGTTACTACCGCCGACGTGGACGCCACCAATGGAGTCATTCATGTATTGGATGCCGTGATGATACCTCCTACCAAAAAAGGAACGGCCAAGTCGAAAAAATCTTAAGTTGACTCCTTGCCTGCTCACATACCGGAGATAAAAAAACCGGCAACACCTGATAATGTGAGAGGCAAGTCCGATAACCAAACGCAAATTAGTGCGTCGGATACAAGGAACCGGAAATAAATCCGACCATTATTTTTTTGTAAAAGAGGCTGTCCCTAGGGCAGTCTCTTTTTTTGAATATTCGTTTCATTAGGGATAACAGCCATTTTGCCCTCTCCCGCCTTTTCATTTGTTTAAAAGCCCGGCATTCCCCTTCGGAAAAAACATACGTTTATCTTTACACTCCAAATCGCAACCGTGCGCTACTTTATCGAATTATCTTATCTCGGCACCGCCTACTGCGGTTGGCAAAACCAACCCAACGGCATTTCCGTGCAGGCATCTTTGGAAAAATCGTTATTCACCCTGCTCCGCAGCGAAATACCCGTCACGGGGCAAGGGCGGACCGATGCGGGTGTGCATGCCCTGAAAACATTTGCCCACGTGGATATAAACGAACTCCCGTTTGATGAGACAATATGGGCCTATAAATGGAATGCCCTGCTGCCGTCAGATATCTGCATACAAAAAATCATGCGCGTAAGGGAAGATGCCCATGCCCGTTTTTCTGCGCGAAAAAGATCATACCGCTACCGAATCTGCACCCGAAAAAACCCATTTGAAAACGGACGTGCCTGGATGCTCTACAGGCAGTTGAATAAGGACGAAATGATAAAAGCGGCGGAGTACCTCAAAGGAACACATGACTTCACTTCTTTTTCAAGCGCCCGGTCCGATACGGAAAACCGCGTATGCTCGGTAGATAAAATCATCATCCGTGAGCAGGATGGAATTTTAATGATGGAAATTTCAGCCGACCGTTTTGTGATGAATATGGTACGCACCATCATGGGCACTTTGGTAGAAGTAGGCCTGGGAAAGCGAACAGCTGTAAGCATGCCCGATATACTTTCGGCAAAAACCAGGGAATGCGCCGGGGAAAATGCGCCGCCGCAAGGATTATTTCTGACCGATGTAGAATACCCGCCCGATATTTTCCTGCTCTGAAAAGGGTACCTTCGTGCCTGATTTATGAGTTATCAAAAAAAACAAAAAAGTTCGCCCATCCTACACAAGTTGGCCGGTTTCCTGAAGCCGCATATAGCCTTGTTTATTTTCGCATTAAGCTCCGTATTGTTCATTTCGGTTATTTCGCCCATACGCCCCTACCTGATCCAATACACATTCGATAACTACATTCTTGAAGGAAATTTTTCCATGCTGCAACGCATGACCATGCTGCTTGTCGCTCTGCTGCTGGCAGAAACCTTCATTCAATTTGGCGTATCCTACCTGAGCAACCGACTAGGGCAATCCATTATCTTAGATATTCGGAAAACCCTCTTCGAAAAGTTGGCAGGCTTTAAATTGAACTATTTTGACAACACTCCCGTAGGCACCCTGGTTACACGGGTTATCAGCGATATTGAAACCATTTCAAGCGTATTTTCAGAGGGCTTTCTTCAAATTCTGGGCGACTTGCTGAAAATTATTTTTGCCATAGGGTTTATGCTGTGGATAGACCCCAAACTCACCTTAATTACCCTGATACCCGTTCCGTTGCTCGTGTTGGCCACCAACATGTTTAAAAACGGTATCAAAAAATCGTTCAAAGAGGTGCGCAATAAAGTGGCTGAACTCAATGCTTTCTTGCAGGAACATATTTCCGGGATGGCCATTGTTCAAATTTTCAACCGGGAAGTAGGAGAATTTGAAAAATTCAAAAAAATCAATGCCGAACACCGCACTGCCCATATCCGTTCCATCTGGTACTATTCCGTTTTTTTTCCGATTGTGGAAATCATCACGGCATTCTCCATAGGCTTGGCATTGTGGTATGGGGCTTCCGAGATTTTAAGAGATATTTCGGCCACTGCATCTCCCGGTAAAATCATATCCTTCATTCTCTATATTTACATGTTATACAGGCCGATGAGACAATTGGCTGACCGATTCAACACCATGCAGATGGGCGTGGTGGCTGCAGAACGTATTTTTTCCCTGTTGGAAACCGATCAGACCATTGCTGATAAGGGTACCACGCAACTGAAAGACCTGAAAGGAGAAATCGAGTTTAATCACCTTTGGTTTTCTTACACGGGAAATGATTTTGTTCTGAAAGACATTTCGCTGCATATTGCCGCGGGAGAAAAAGTGGCGCTGGTAGGTGCTACCGGTTCGGGTAAAACATCCCTCATCAATGTGCTGAGCCGTTCATACGAATTCAATGACGGAGATATCCGTATTGACGGACATTCTGTAAGAGATATCGCCTTAGAAAGCCTTACCAACCACATAAGCATAGTACTTCAGGACGTGTTTCTTTTTTCGGGAAGTATTCTCGACAATATCCGACTCAGGGATGAGACGATTTCGCGGGATGAGGTAATAAATGCCTCTAAATTTATCGGTACGCATGAATTCATCAGCCGCCTGCCCGGCGGATATGATTTTGATGTGAAAGAACGTGGAGCTATGATTTCGGCCGGCCAACGACAACTGCTGGCATTTTTAAGAGCCTTTATACATAAACCGAAAATTCTTATTCTGGATGAAGCCACATCATCCATTGATACCGAATCGGAAAGGCTTATCCAAAGAGCCACGGATCTTATCACACAAGGCCGCACCTCCATCATCATAGCACACAGGTTATCTACCATACGCCATGCGGATAAAATTGTGGTGATGGAGAAAGGACGTATTCTTGAGGTGGGTACCCACGACGAACTCATGTCTGAACAAAGCCAATACAAACGTCTGATGGAAAAACAGTTCGTCTCCGTTTAACCTTTCTGCATGGAAAGGGTTCGGTAATGCGGAATCTGTTGACTACTTTACAACGGTCAGGGTGCCTTTTTTGAGCACGGGATCCATTTTTTTGGTACTGATACCCTGAGCGGTAAGTACCCAAAAATATACTCCATCGTTCAGCCTGCTGCCCAGCGACGATAATCCTTCAAAACCATTTTCGGAAGATTCCGTCTGGAACACCTTATTCCCCCAGCGATTAAACACCACAAAAAGATAATTGTAGCATTTATCCTGCAGAGGCAAAAACACCAACTCATCGTTTACGCCGTCTCCGTTGGGCGTCAGAATATTGGGCAATTCAAAACCGAGCGTTTCTGTCACTTCCACGACTAAGGTAGAATCAGAAAAACAACCCGCTGTATCCGTCAGGGTAAGCGTTACCTGATAAGTTCCCGTTTGAGCATAGAGATACGTAAAAAGCGAATCGGAAGGAGGATCAAATGCCGCGCCGTCGCCCATATCCCAGACTGTCGCCTGAATGGGATATAGTCCATTATCGGATGTATTTAAAAAAGAAACCTCTTCGAAACAGAGCATTTCGTAGGTAAAGGACGGGTGAGGTTTATCAATCACCAAAAAGGTCCGGGTAACGGTATCGGCACATCCGTAATTGGTGGTCACGGTAAGTGTAACCTCAAAATTACCCGCTTGGGGAAATGTATGTACCGGATTTTGTTGGGAAGAAACGGCCGGGTTTCCTGACAGGGTATCCGTATAACCAAAATTCCATAACCATTCATCCTCTGTACTTCCGAACGTATCATTGAGTTGAGTATCGCTTTGAAAACTCACCGGAGTTCCGTCGCAAATTTTTAAGGGGGAAAAACCGGCCTCCGGTTTATCATAAATAATTACATCGGTGTACGCAGTATCTGATTCATTATTATCCGTATCAATGACTACAAATGCATAAGTACCCGCTGCCGATCCGGGCACATTGGGAAATACAAGCTGGGGCGCATTCCCTAGTGATGAGGAAAAATCGGGCATCTTGTACCAGGAATAAACTGAATTACTTCCGTTCTGCTCAGAACCGCTGAGGATGAGCGTATCGCCCTCACACAAAGGCCCGTTGTTGTCGGCATCACTGATTACTCCGCAATCAGTAGTTCCGGCATTGGCTTCTCCCTCATTGCTTTGAGAAAAGATGATGTTACAAGGGTCATTTGAAAAGTTGGTAATGAGCAGGAGATAGTACTCACCTGATTGGGCATTAGGAATATCCACGGTTTCGGTAGGTGCCGGTGAATAAGAACAATCTACCGTATTACCGGCCGTAAGTTGTCCCGTACATACATTCGACAAATCGGCAAACGGCCCGTAACAGATGAAATCGATATCATTCGTGGCCGTGGTTCCGTTATCCGTACCCACCATAAAAATTTGAATCAACCCGGGCTGTTCCACCTGCATGAAATACCAGATCGGGTTGGGTTCACTTAAGAGGCAGCCGTAGTCAGGGCCAGGCTGGGCACTCCCGCTGTTTACGCCCGCAGGGAAATTATAGTCGGTTCCGGTGCAGAAGGGAAGTGGATCAGAACACGTATTACCCGTTTGGCTCAGAACAGACAATGCCTGAATCCCGAAACAGAAAATCAACAGAAAGTTCCTCATCTTTTGATTTAGTTTTTTTTTCGAAAGTACACTTTTTTAAAAAAAATAGCCGTTCCCATTTCTGGAACGGCTATATCCAATGTGATAAACCGATATTATTTTGTTCCCACCACAGTAATGGTCCCGCTTTTTTTGATTTCCTGATCCTGGCCCTGACCAATCCCATTGCCCACCAGAATCCAAAAATATACGCCATCCTGAAGGTCGCTTCCCAGATTCGAAATTCCACCGAATCCAATGGCAGAAGATTCCGTTTCAAATACCTTGGCACCCCAACGGTTAAAAACTGAAAAAATGTAATTGTAACATTTATCGTAAAGGGGAGGGAACGAGTAGCTGTCGTTTACCCCGTCGCCGTTGGGCGTAAGTACATTAGGCAAATCATCAAACAAGGGAGTAGGATCTACCGTAATATCCATTGTGGTATCTGATGCACAGCCGGCAGTATCGGTTACGGAAAGGGAAACCGTATAGCCCGAAACGGAGGGATAAGTATAAAATACCAGTGAATCTTGCGAAGAGGAAGTACCTACACCGTCACCAAAATCCCACAAAACAGATTCGTAAGGGTACGTACCCTGCTCGGTGGTATTCGTAAAAAGAACCTCACCGAAGCATATTGATTCATACGTGAATGCCGCTTCCGGTTTTTTAATCACCAAAAAGTTGTACTCAAAAGTATCCTTACATCCGAAATTCGTTTCCACGGTAAGCGATACGGGATAATTTCCGTAACCCGGAAAAACCTGCGTGGGTTCTTCGGCGGTAGAAGTAACCGGGCTGCCGTTTCCCGGATCATTAAATCCAAAATTCCAGAGCCAGGAATCTTCCGTGCTGCCCCAGGCATCGCCCACCTGGGTTTGGTTGGAAAATACCACGGGACTGTCGTCACATACCTGCAGAGGAGCGTAAGCCGCAACAGGTTTATCGTACATACGGATAAATACCGAGTCGGAACGGACACAACCGTCCACATTGACTACCGTAACTGACACTGTTCCTTCAGAAGAAACCTGTGTGGTTTCCGCGTTACTTCCCGTATTCCATGCATAGGATTGTTTTCCGGCGGTAGCCTGAAGGGTAATCGGTGTTCCCTCGCAGAAAGCGGTATCGCCCGAAATTGTAAGCGGATTGGGAATAATATTCATAATAAACGGAGCCGAGGTGGTTACGCAACCGTTGGCATCGGTTGCTTCTACGGTGTAGGTGCCCGGGTTCGACAATTGGGGATTTGCACCGGCAATTCCATTCCATTCGTAGGAAACATACGTGGCGGGGGTAACGGCCAGTGGATAGAAGTTACCCTCGCAGCCTTCGGTGGGGCCGCTTATCACAGGGGTGGTAACCGGGAATATCGTCAGCGTATTGCTGAAAGGCGGACTCTGGCAACCGTTTACCGTCACCTGAAGAGAGTAGGTTCCGTTAAAAAAAGTTTGAGCATTGTTAAATGTCACCGAAGAAAGATTATTGGTGTACCCGGATGGACCTGTCCAATTGTATACCGTACCCGCTGGAAGCGCCGGATTAGGTGTCATCGTAACTGTCTGCCCGGCGCATGCCGGTGATGTGATATCGAAATTGGGTGCAGGCGGAATGGGATTTACCGTTACGCTGGTGAAAGCTGTATCTGATTCCAGCGAGAAGTTATCCGTTACGATGACCGCGTAATTATAATTTCCTGCGGCCGCAGGAACTGATGCAAAATTGGCCGAAGTAGAAATAACAGTGGAAAAATCAGGCAATAAATACCAGGCAAAAGAATAAGAACCCGAGGCAGAACCGCCGTTTGCCGAAAGCACCAACTGTTCTCCGAGGCATATCGGTCCATTGTTTTGGGCTGCACTCAGCACCCCGCAATTGGTACTTCCGGATCCCCCGTTTTGAATGAGGTTTATCGTGCCCGGTTGATTGGAATAGTTGGTCACCAACAAAATGTAATATTGGCCAGAAACCCCGTTGGTAATATTAACGCTTTCGACGGATACAAAAGAAAAACTGCAATCCTGGTTAGATGCGGCTACATTATTACCTATGGAAGTACAGCCCTCAGACACCGTATTGAACGGCCCCCACAACATAAAGTCCACATCAATCCCTGTCCCGTTCGGATTGGTTTGGGAAAGCTGCATATCAATATTGCCGCTTTGTCCTACCTGCAAATAAAACCAGTTAGGATTGGGTGAAGATCCCAAACAGTTTATGGTTCCAAGGCTTGGCTGGCCGGTAGGGCTGGCAAAAGTAAGCCCCTGCTGGGCACAGATTGGGGCAGAGTTGTTACACAACGCAGATAACTGCGCCCTGACATTTTGATTATAAAACGTGATCAGGGCAACAATACCCAGACTTAATTTTTTCATTCCTGTTCAGTTATTTTTGAATCAACTTTTTCCTGGACGCCTCTTCAGATTGAATTCCTTTTGATCTTTCCCGAAGGTCGGAAATAATTTCACGGGTCTCATCTTCAGAAATTACCGATGCATGAGCACACAAAGTCCAAAGGCCTTTTTCATTTACCACAGAAACGGGAAATATCCTGCTTTCAGCATAAACCATCTCCATGAAAGCCGCTTTATGGCCATCATGGTCAAACCGGTTTAAATCAACCACCAAAAAGTGCTTCCCCTTTTCTTTCAGGTCTGGCGAAACTTTCACAAAATCAGATTGGGCAAATGCTCCAAAAAGAGAAAACCCTAAAAACGTAAAAACGACAACTATTTTTTTCATGCCTTAATTTCAAAATTTACGAACCACAAATATATCTTTTATACAAACTCGAAAGACATTTTAACAATTTCAAAAATAATGAAGAAAATCATTTTGAAGTTTCACTTTGTATTAAATGTTTAATTTCGACCCGATTTATTGCCTATGAATCTTATGTTTATTCGACTCCTCTCCGTTTGTTCTGCCATGTTCTATGGTTCGGTAATCTTTGCACAAAGCGTAAAAATAACAGGTTCCGTCAAAGATGCAGACAGTAATCAACCTATTCCTTTTGTCAATATTTCCGTGAAAGATATGCCGGGAGGTACTGCTTCCGATCTGAATGGAAAATTTGAATTATCTGTACCAGCGGGACTGAAGACATTAATTTTTTCTGCCATCGGATATGAAAAAGTGACCCGTGTGGTTGAAGTGAAAACTGGTGCCTCTCCTACCCTCAACATCAGCATGCTTCAAACATCCAAGCAATTGGATATCATGGTGGTTTCCGCCTCGAAATACGAAACCAAACAACAGGAGCTCACCTCATCGGTAGAGGTTATCAAGCCAACTCTGGTGGAAAATAAAAATGTCACAAGTATTGATAAAGCCATCGAACAGACCCCCGGCGTGGCGATTGTAGACAATGAGCCACAGATTCGGGGAGGAAGCGGATTCAGTTCCGGGCTAGGCAGCCGTGTCATGATACTGGTAGATGACATTCCCCTGATGCGCGGTGATGCGGGAAGGCCGGTTTGGGGGTTCATTCCTATTGAGAACGTGGAACAAATTGAAGTGTTGAAGGGGGCATCTTCCGTATTATACGGCTCTTCCGCGCTGAACGGAGCCATCAACGTGCGCACGGCATTTGCCAAAGAAAAGCCGATTACCAAAATAACCCTGATGAGCGGTTTGTATAGCCGCCCTGATGACCCTGCACAAAGTGAATTCCTGTATGGTGCGACCGACTCGGTAAAACCCTATAAAAAACGTCCCATCCCTTTCTTTAGCGGTTTAAGCGCCATGCACGCCCGAAAAATTGATAATTTCGATTTTGTGGTAGCGGGTAATCTCTTTTGGGATGAAAGTTACATAGGCCCGGAAAATCGGAAAATTATACCGCCTGGTGTACCCCCTCTGGCTGATTATGATGCCTTAATCAGTCCGAACAACAGGGGAAAATACGAAAAGAGGGCCCGTGTGAATTTCAGCACCCGCATACGAAATAAAAAAGTAGAAGGACTGGTTTACGGAATCAACGGGAACATCATGTACCAGGAAGAAGGGCAGACCTACTTTTGGCTGAACGATTCAGCA
>JBIJBG010000151.1:0-5348 GCA_044345355.1 Flavobacteriales bacterium | reverse complement strand
TCCCGGGTTCGCTCATCAATTTCAAGAACCTGATGTTTTATGTAGACCCCTACATTTCATACACCAATAAATCGGGAGACAAGCACTCGCTGAGAGGGCGTTATTTTTATTCTGACGGAAAAACAGACCGGAAACAGGCCACACGAAGCGACCAGTACTATGTGGATTATCAGTACCAACGTCTGTTCAAAAAATTAAATTTCAATTTAATCACGGGGCTTACGGCCACCTACACCAATTCCAGGGGAGAGGTATTTATCGGAACTCCCGACGGCCAAAATAAAAGCAACCAGTTAAACGCTTCATTATATACGCAGATTGAAAAGAAATTTTTCAAACGGCTGACTGTTCAGGGCGGTGCCCGTTTTGAGTATTTTGAAATAAACGGCCAATATGCGGGAAAACCGGTATTCCGCGCCGGAACCAACCTCATGATCACCGAAGGAACCTACATGAGGGCATCCATCGGTCAAGGCTATCGATTCCCTTCCATCGGGGAGCGATACATCGTAACTAGCGTTGGCGGATTCGGCTTTTATCCCAATCCCGACCTGAAGCCCGAAACTTCCTGGAGCACCGAATACGGCATCAAGCAGATGTTCCGCATCAAAAACTTTGTGGGTTTTGTGGATGTGGTGGGCTTTTACCAGCGGTACAACAATTTTGTGGAATTCTACGCCGGCTTGTGGGGAGCACCCCCTCCCGATAATCCGTTTGACATTGGCAAACGGCTTGGTTTTAAATTTGTAAACACGGGAAAAGCCGTAGTTTACGGCGGCGAACTTTCCATCGGCGGTATGGGAAAAATCGCCAAAAACGTAGAACTTCAGATTATGGCAGGATACACCTATTCCAGGCCTCTTTCACTCTCCAAAGACAGAGTGGTGGATTCTTTCATCAGTAATCCTGCCACGGGTGCACAATTCAGGGTAAATTACAACAATTCCTCGGCAGGTGACAGCACCACCGGCATTTTAAAATACCGCATTGAACACCTGGCTAAGTTTGATGCCGAAATTTTTCTGAGCGGTTTTGAGTCCAAAGGCGGAAAAATCTTCAACGGATTTTCCATAGGGGCCTCCGTACGGTATTACAGCGGCATGCGCAACATTGACCGTTTCTTTATTGCCTACGACAAGCCCACCGGTTTCGGTACGGGAATTACTAATTATGCAGCCAATAACAAGGGTAAATTTACCAGCGATGCCGTGGTGATAGATGCCCGTTTGGGGTATGAACTCAAAAAACATTTTCGTTTCGGTTTAATCATGAACAACATACTCAACAAAGCGTACACCCTCCGCCCAATGAGTCCTGAAGCCCCACGCGCAACATCCCTTCAGGTAGTTTACAAAATCTAATAAAAAAGAAAAACATGAAAAAACATGTACTTACATGGACAGCGGCCCTATTGGGCGGAACCTTGTCTCTGCTGGCTCAGCCGGCGATTCCCAACGGCGATTTGGAGTCCTGGACTACCATCGTAAACGGTGATGAACCCACGGGCGGTTATCTAAAATCGCTCAACCAAATTTTGGCCTTTCCCGGCGGACCACCGGTTACCTGCTTTAAAGAAACGGCAAATCCACATGGAGGAACTGCGGCGGCGAAAATTGTTTCCTCAAACTTTGCCGATCTGGGCATTTTTATTCCGGGAGCTTTGGGAACCATCACCCCTATTGCCAATCCCGTATCAGCTCAGTTGGCTGAGCCCTTTACCGGCAAACCGGAATCCATCCGTGCATGGATTAAATATACTCCGGTTACGGGTGACTCCGCTGAAGTGTTCGGATATCTGTTCAAAACCACGGGCGGTGTCAGAGAAACCTTGGCGGTGGCGTCTCAAATGCTGCTGCAGCCCGTATCCGACTGGACAGAAATCACCGTGCCGTTTACTTACCTGAATGCCGCTGCAACACCGGATTCCGCATCACTGCTTTTCGTTTCCAGTGCGGGATACAATTTCAGCAACCTTTTCCTGTGCCAGGGAAGTGCCGGTTCTGCGCTTTGGATTGATGATGTTTCTTATATTTATCCTGCATCCATTACCGAATCAGGAAAAGAGACCGATAAACTCACGGTATTCCCCAATCCGGCAGAAGACATCCTTACTATGACTTTTGCCTCTGAAATCAGTGAAGGCATGGTTTCTGTAACCGACATGAACGGACGGGAAGTGCTCAAAACTGCTTTTTCAGGCACGCAGCAGAACATCCCTGTTTCTGAATTAAAAACAGGAAGTTATGTGGTTTCCCTGAGTGATGAAAAGGGCCTTTTGGCGCGCAAGACATTCCTCAAAAAGTAATCCGATTTAATTCGCAGAAAAGCCGGAGATACCCCTCCGGCTTTTTTATTTTATGCCGGTAGCGCTTTTTTGTTAGTTTTGTATCCCGTTACATTGTTATAAAATCAAATGGCTCAAACCAAGTATGTATTCGTAACGGGCGGAGTAGCCTCCTCTCTGGGAAAAGGAATCTTAGCAGCCTCTCTGGGCAAATTGCTTATAGAACGTGGTTTCCGCGTTACCATTCAAAAATTGGATCCTTACATTAACGTTGACCCAGGCACGCTGAATCCCTACGAGCACGGAGAATGTTTCGTTACCGATGACGGAGCAGAAACCGATCTGGACCTGGGGCATTATGAGCGCTTTTTAGATGTGAGTACCTCACAGGCCAATAACGTAACCACGGGACGCATTTATCAAACCGTAATCAACAAAGAACGCAGAGGCGATTACCTCGGCAAAACCGTACAGGTGATTCCCCACATCACCGATGAAATCAAACGCAGAATACGCCTGTTGGGCGAAACCGGGAAATACGACATCGTGCTTACCGAAATAGGCGGAACCGTAGGAGATATTGAATCACTCCCTTACATTGAATCCGTGCGACAGCTCAAGTGGGATCTGGGATCAGAAAACGCCATCGTGCTGCACCTTACCCTGCTTCCATTCCTGCGCACCTCGGGCGAATTGAAAACCAAACCCACACAACATTCCGTAAAAATGCTGTTGGAATCTGGGGTAATGGCCGATATTCTTGCGTTGCGGACAGAATTCAGCATAGACCAGGACATTCGCCGGAAAATTGCCCTGTTCTGTAATATTGACCGGGAGGCCGCGATTGAAGTAAAAGATGCGGAAACCATATACGATGTTCCCCTACTGCTTCAAAAAGAAGGATTAGACAAGGTGGTGCTGAAGAAGCTGGGGCTATCCCTGAAACGGGAGCCGAAACTCACTGAATGGAAAGAATTTCTGCACACCTTTAAAAATCCGGAGGGCGAAGTAAACATCGGCCTGGTGGGTAAATATGTGGAATTAAAAGATTCCTATTTATCCATTCACGAAGCTCTGGTGCATGCCGGCGTAAAAAACAAGGTAAAAACAAAAATCAAATGGATTCATTCCGAAGATTTGGAAGAGTATACCGATGAAGAACTCAAAGCTGAATTGGGTTCACTGGACGGCATATTGGTGGCACCCGGTTTCGGAAATCGGGGTATAGAAGGAAAAATCCGCGCTATCCGCTATGCCCGGGAAAATGATCTTCCTTTTTTCGGCATCTGTCTCGGTATGCAATGCGCCGTGATTGAATTTGCGCGCAACGTACTGCAGATGCCCGATGCCAACTCCACCGAATTTGACGACACCACCAAATTCCCCGTCATCCATCTACAGAAAGACCAGGTAGATGTAACCGAAAAAGGCGGCACCATGCGCCTGGGATTATACAACTGTAAACTCGAAAAAAACTCCAAAGCGGCACAGGCCTACGGAGAAACAAATATTTACGAAAGACACCGACATCGGTATGAGTTTAATAATGCCTACCTGGAAGCCTACAAAAAAGCGGGTATGAAAACTACGGGTATAAACCCGGAAAAGCACCTGGTAGAAATCGTTGAAGTACAAAACCATCCGTTTTTCCTGGGTGTTCAATTTCATCCTGAATACCGCAGCCGTGTGCTCACGCCGCATCCGGTTTTTGTTTCCTTTATTGCAGCCGCCCTTTTGCATCACAACGAAAAAGAAAAATCGAAAGAAAAAAACAAAACCAAAAAAAACAGTTAATCCGAAATGAAGTTCTGCGCGCAATGCGGAAGTCCCGTACATCTCTCGGTAATACCGGGCGATACCGTGATGCGCTATTATTGCTCCGCTTGCGAAACCGTTCACTACCAGAACCCGAAAATCATCGTAGGTTGTATTGCCGTGGATGAAAAAAACCGGGTATTGCTGTGTAAAAGAGCCATTGAGCCCCGCATAGGCAAATGGGGAATTCCCGCCGGATACCTGGAAAACGGGGAAACCATAGAAGCGGGAGCCGTGAGAGAAACCTTCGAAGAATCGAGCGGAGTAGTGGCAGAGCTAAGCCTGCATTGTATTTATAATTTACCGCACGTAAACCAGGTATATATTTATTTCCGGGGAAAATTGGTTTCCTGGGATTTTGAACCCAATGCCGAAACATCGGTTGCGGGGTTGTTTTCAGAGAGCGAAATCCCCTGGGAAGAATTGGCTTTTACCTCCAACCGTTTTGCACTTCAAAAACACTTTTCACATGAAAAAGCACCCCATCAATCCGTTTTTATCGGCAGTTTTGAGCTCTCGGGCAATGCTGATTTTTAGCCTGTCCCTGATTCTGCTGCCGGGTTGCAAAAAAGAGCCCTGGCAGGGGAAATTTGTAGCTCCCGAAGGAAACCAATGCTACCTGCTGGATTATGTCATCGTGCACCAGGACAATACGGCCGACGTAAAGTACGAAGCCCTGAAAGACGATGCCAATTTTGCGGCTTATTACCGCGAGTCGGACAGCATTCTGAACATACGGGAAATCAATAAGGACTGGTTTTTTAAATACCGGAACGACACCCTGTTCGAAGTATCTAATATTGACCCGTTCTGCTTTCTGGTGAAAGAAAAAGAAAGCAAACCATAACCTTTTTTCATCGAAAGTTCATCCTATGCTAACAAAATTGAAATACATATATCGTAATATTGCAATATAAAAATATGGGAATAACAAAATCCAACCTGTTTTCAAAAACAGACAACCGTTTGGCCATGTCCGCAAAAGCGCTCGGGCATCCTGCACGTATTGCCATCATCAAACATTTATTGAAAGTGAATGCCTGCATCTGCAATGATCTGGTTGAAAACATTCCCCTGTCCCAGCCTACTCTTTCCCAACATTTGAAAGAACTGAAAGCAGCCGGAATCATTCAGGGCAATGTAGAAGGATCATCCGTTTGCTATTGCCTGAATGAAAAGGCCATAGGACCTCTGAAGAATCTTTTGGAAAAAATATCCGGCTGCAATAACCCAATCTGCTGTTAAGTGA
>JBIJBG010000072.1:0-8326 GCA_044345355.1 Flavobacteriales bacterium | reverse complement strand
ATTGAGGCGTTAATCGTACGAGATATCGTTGTACTATGTGGCGGTAACCCCAACAAAATCAATGAATTCTATAATTCAAGTTAAGGTTTCGAACACTTATGATTACAAATCCGGCGGAGCGTTGAAAAACTTATTTCTTCAGCAGCCGGTACCCCGCAATAAACGAAATGAAATAGCCGAACAAACCGAACAAACTCCAGCTGTCCCCCACCAAAGGCGGGAACTTGGCCGCCATGAGCAGGGTACTGCAGATAAGCCAGATGCCCAACACAATGGCCAGTTCTATCTGGGCCGAAGTGCGCTTCATGCTGTGGCTGAACCGTGTAAGCTCCTTCTCTACCGAATCGTATTTCCCCGTAATCTCTTTCACGTTCTGCACAATATCCCGGGTATCTCCCGGCATGTTTTCCAAAACAGACATAATTTCTCCCGCATTCATCATAATACGCTCCCACACCTTACCGGGGCTGTACCGGTCGCGGAATACACCTTTTAAATGCGGTTCCAGCTCACTCAGAATATCCATGTCGGGATAGATGCGCCGGCCCACCCCCTCTATGGTCACCATGGCTTTGGAAAGAACAAAGAAATCCGCCGGCATTTGTATTTTCTGCTCCCGCACGATGTCGCGCAACCGATTGAAGAAAAACTCCAGTTTCACTTCCTCAGGCTTTTGGCGGTTGAAGAGATACATCATGTCGTCAATTTCAATGAGCAGTTTCCGTTCATTGGGAATGCGCTTCTGCACCATCAGGTTTTTGATGCCGAACAACACCTTATTGGCATTTTCATACCGGATACCCAACAAAATATCGGCAAAGGAATACAGGTCGCTTTTAATCACAGTGCCCATCATGCCGAAGTCAATCAGGCAGATGCGGTTGCCGGGAAGCACAAAAATATTCCCCGGATGCGGGTCACCGTGAAAAAAACCATGTTCAAACATTTGTTTGAATACGGACTCCATACCCTTTTGGGCAATCACTTTCGGGTCGCAGTTTATGGCTTCATAATCCTGTAGGTCGGTTACCTTCACGCCTTTCACGAAATCCATCACCAATATTTTTTCAGTACAGAGCTCCTTGTAAAGCCCGGGCACAATAATATCCGGATCATCTTTGACATAGTCGGCATAGCGGGCCTGCCAGGCAGCCTCATTCAGAAAGCTCAGCTCGCGCAGGAAATTCACCTCAAAGTTTTTCACCACGTCCTCCATATCCACCGCCGAAGTTTCTCCGCGCATTTTCATGTATTCCCGTGCTCCGAGATGAAGAATTTCAATGTCCAGATGAATAAAATCGGAAATCTCGGGGCGCTGCACCTTGATGATGACCTCCTGCCCGGTTTTCAGCCGGCCCTTATGCACCTGGGCGATGGAGGCCGCCGCCAAAGGCACTTCGTCAAACTCATCAAAATAATCTTCCAGAGGAACGCCCCACTCCTTGCGGATAATCTCACGCACTTTCTCTACGGAAAAGGGAGGAACGTCGTTCTGCAGCTTTTCAAATTCCTTGATGAGATCCAGCGGGATGAGATCGGGACGGGTACTTAATATCTGGGCAAACTTGATAGCCGTGGTACCCATATCCTCCACGGCAAAACGGATGCGCTCCCATCGCGAATACTTCGCATTTTCTACGCGCTGTTTTTTCCCGAAAAAAAACTGAAAAATGCGTATGCGTCTGCCCGTTCCGGAGGATGCCCATTCATCGGCCAAACCGTACTTGGCCAGAATTTTCAGAAACCGGATTACCCTCCGTATATGTCTGGGCCTGAGTTTTACGGCCATGCGCTGTTTTGTGTGGTGAATTGCGAATATACGCCAAAATGCGGCAAATTACCCCGGGACACCCTTTATTCTCTTTTTCCTAATCTTATCCGATTTAGTACTGCCCATTAGGTTTAATACTGATGCACTAAATGAATTCGGTCTTTCCTGCGGTTGCTAAAAATTACGGAAGGTTTTTACAGAAAGCAACTGAAGCCCATGCAAAAGAATTTAAAATTCACTCTAACCCCATCCAACCTGACTCGTTTTTTCTCCTAAAGTGGGCTTTACGTATCTGGGCGGCCTCGGATTTTTTGGTGGGGTACCCACACGGCGAAAATTCCGTAAAAAGGATGGGTCAAAAGGCACCGAAGGGGCCGGCTTCCCATCCTTTAGGAATTGAGACGGGTGTGGGTCGCCAAAAATCCGCAGCCTTGATTTTTTTGATTCTTTTTTCATCAAGGAAAAAAGAATGCCTTGCGGCGAGCAAAAACAAAGTGGACAAAGAAGAAGAAACCTGATTACCCTACGTATATGTCTGATAATCATTTTTACGGCCATACGCCGCTCTATGAGTGTGGATTTCGAAAATACGCCAAATGCGGCAAATTACCCCGAGTTACCCCTTATTCTCTTTTTTGCCGGTTTGCGTATACTTGATGAAAAATTATGGCCGCCCGCAAAAAGAAAAAGAAAATCACACCCCTTGCCTTCGGCATGGTGCTCCTATTTGCGGTGGCCGTACTCATCGGGTTTATGGCTTTCGGTCCGCGGCTTATTTCCTTTTTTCAACGCCATAAAGCGGCACCTGTTTTTCCGGCCTTCGGTGTAAATGTGCCCGCAGGTTACGAGGTGGTAGGCATGGATGTGTCTCGGTATCAAGGGAAAATTGACTGGAAAAAGGTAAGCCGGATGCGCTCCGGAAAACACCGCATCCGTTTTGCTTTTGCCAAAGCCACCGAAGGAGTAAAACTCACCGATCCGCATTTTTCCCGAAACCGGCGCGAAGCCGCCGAATATGGCATTTCTTTCGGGGCGTATCATTTTTTCCGTCCCTCTGCCGATCCCATTGCCCAGGCTGATTTTTTCTGCAGCCGATACTCACCTGAAACGGGAGAACTTCCGCCCGTGTGCGATGTGGAAACGGATGGCAATCTTTCCCGGGAAGAGCTGGTCCGCCGTCTGGCGATATTTTTAGAGCGGGTAGAACAAAAAACGGACAGAACGCCGATTCTGTACACGTATTACCGTTTTTACAAAAAGTACCTCAACGCTGATTTTTCCCGTTATCCCCTCTGGGTAGCGCATTACGGACCCGGAGATCCTCACGATGTGGACTGGACCTTCTGGCAGTTTTCCGAAAAAAGCCGGGTAAGCGGCATCCGGCATCCGGTAGATTTAAATGTGTACTCGGGAAGCGCAGAAGAATTCAGCGAATACCTGGCACCCTGAATTAAATGTAAACCGATGGATTACTAAATACGAAAATACGACTTGACCTTTGTTAATGGCGAAAGGCTTATCATAAACCGCGAGTCAACTGACACATCGGGGTAAAGAGCACAAAACGGATAATTCAACCCAAGAGAATTTACTGAAAATTTATTCGGATGAAATCAATAATCACCTCCGCACGGTGGTCATTGCTCCCATGACCACGGCAAACAAAAAATAACCCACCAGGGTAAAAGTAAGACACGGAAATAAGGAGGGATGGATTGTCCTTGAGCAAATTCGGACTATCGATAAAACGCGAATCGTAAAAAGATACGGTTTCCTTTCAGAAAAAGAAATACGCGAATGCAAGCGCGTGATCCGTGAAATATTCGTAGATTAAAGGCAGACGCGCTGCTCCGTGTTGAAAATACGGTAAGACCGCAAAGTGGACTTTGAGGAAATGAATTTGTCAAAATCCCTTTAGCGGCCTGCCATTTGCATAAATTGCTTTACCGACTCTTCGGTACTCATAAAATGTATGGGTGCTCTATTGGCAGGCGCCTCCCTGGTCCATTTTTTCAAAACCATACCAAAATGAATGTCCAGTTTGGGTATCACCGTTACACCAAATTCCTCCAAAGCAGCCGCATTGCAGTATTGCTCATACTGCCCCTGAATAGGAATTACCAACAGCGGTTTCCCTAAAAATAAAGCTTCTGAGGGAGTTTCAAAGCCTGCACCGCAAATAACACCAGCGCTTTCTATCATGCTCCTGGTAAAATTTTGGTTGTTTACAGCTTTCCACTGTATGTTAAAGTCTGCATGGTCCTTGTGCACCTCTTTTGAAAATACATGAAAGTTCAAAGAGCCCATCCCATACAGATAGCGTCTTAATTCCTTAACAGAATAATGAGGCAGATAAACGGTAAAATGCTTTCCCGATTGAGGTTTGGCATCCCATAATGCCTGTTTTATGATAGGCGGCAGAATCCAATCCTCATATGGTTTAAAATGAAAGCCCACATTAAACCGGCTGCTGCAGTAATTCTTTAAAATCCATTCGGAAAGGCGGTCTTTTTTCAGGGGCCTTGGTGTACTATTGCTGAAGAAACTCGCCTGATGACCGTAATGCCAAAAGGGAACGCCCGCTTTTTTGCATGCATTGGCTGAGATATATTCGAAATCCGAAATAACCAAATCGTATTCGCGGACGGGAAGTTTTTTTATTTCATCACGGATTCGAATCGGATTAACCTGTTTAATAATTTTGGGGAAATCCAATTTTCCCGTATTCCCATAGAACAAAGAAATGCCCGCGCTCCTGAATTTTACCGGTAAATCCGGCCTCAGGGAAGCATTGTTACCACTTAAAAATACATCCACTTTGCCATACTTCTGCAAATACGGCACCAGCTCAATTGCCCGTGCAATGTGGCCATTTCCAGTGGCTTGAACGGCGTATAGAATGCGCATGAGAATTTGGCGTTATATTAAAGAGCACTTTGTATCCAAAAGGCTACCTTTTCTGTCAGAACATCAGGAGTTTTATTTGATTGATGAATAACCGACAGCTCTTCATTTATTGCTTTCGATTGGCTTTCATGGAAATAAATGGTCCATTCTCCATCCGTATATTCCAAAGCAGTTAAATTTTCTATCCAATCTCCACTATTCAAATATACCGTGGACTTACCGCCACGTTCCACTACCCGCTTTTGGGGTTGATGGATATGTCCGCATATAACGTAGTCAAATCCTTCCCGTATGGCTAATTCTGCAGCAGTGTCTTCAAAATTTCCGATCCAGGCCACGGCTCTTTTCACACTGCTCTTCACTTTTTTGGAAAAACTCATTTTTTCCTGCCCGAAAAAAGTGAGTATTTTATTGGTCCAATGATTTATCCAAATCAATAAATCATACCCTTGACCACCGAGTTTTGCTATGAATTTGGCACTTCCCCCGGTTGTGGCATCAAACACGTCTCCATGAAATATCCAGGCTTTTTTACCATCCAGTTCCAAAACCAACTTATCCTCTAAAAATAAATTGCCCAGGCGGGTATCGGAGTACTTTCTTAAGGCATCATCATGATTTCCCGTGATATAATATACAATAGTGCCTGACTCAAGAAGTTTCAGCACTTCCTTAATTACCTGAATATGGGAAGGTGGGAAATATTTTTTTCGGAATTGCCAGATATCAATGATATCCCCGTTAAGCACCAATATTTTGGGCCGGATACTTTTCAGATAGTGAACAATTTCCAGGGCATGACAACCGAAAGTACCTAAGTGCAAATCGCTGATAACACAAACTTCAAGATATCTCTTTTCGTTGCTAATCATCGGATACAAACATCGTGTCCGTACCTTTTCAAATAGTTAACCAACCATTAAGCTATTAAAATGATTTTGTTTCTTTAAAATCAATATTTCGTCGGGTCATTTAACGTTACAGAAATGTCTGTGGCCTAACATGAAACAGGTTGGTCATGCAACTCGTAAAAATTCAGAAGATTTTAGTGTCTGGAATCAGGCAGGGAACTCCACAAAGTTCCGCTCTGTCTCATACAGGCGGATATGCAGATCAAGCTCGGGTTTCAGGTGCGGACGAAGCAGCCCGAAAATGACCACGGCAATGTTTTCCGCAGTAGGATTGAGGTTTTTAAACGCGTCGCAATCCAAATTCAGATTTCGGTGGTCAAAACGCTCTTCTACTTCGCGCTTAATCAGGTCAGCCAGAAATTTGGTATCAATCACGTAACCCGTTTCCGGATCTATCTCCCCGGTTACTTTTACCTCCAGGTTATAATTGTGCCCGTGAAAAGAGGGATTGTTACACTTGCCGAATATTTCCTGATTTTTCGCATCGGTCCAAGCCGGATTATACAGGCGGTGAGCGGCGTTAAAATGGGCTTTGCGGAATACGGCTACTTTCATGTCCAGATTTCTTGATTTTATTTAACAGATGCGCGGAGGAATGGTTCAACAAAAAAGGGGCCTCAGCCCCCTTTGTATTATTTTGTTTTCGGCTGCTCCGTGAGCGGAAGCCCTAATTTTTTCTTTACATCCAAATCCAGTGCATCCGCATCGTCCCACATCAGCATGGCTCCGCCTTCACTGCGGTCAAACACATACGTATAGCCTTTCTCTTTGGCCACTTCCTTTATGGTCAGTTCCACTTTGTCAATGATGGGACTCATCAGCTTGAATTGCTTTTCCTGCAGTTCCTGCTGAATGGTTACCTGGGCAAACTGCTGCATTTCCTGCTGCTTGGCCACGATTTTATCTTCCTTGATTTTGTTCATGCCTTCAGAACGGGTCGCTTTATTTGCCTCAAAGTCTGCCATAAGATCACGGAGTTCCTTTTCCAGTGCATAGTACTCATTCTCCAATTCTTTGGAATAGGCAGCGTATGCGGTATCTGCCTGCGCTTTCTCGGGCATGATGGCCACAATGCCCATTAAATCGGCATGACCTATTTTTTTGGTTTGGGCAAAAGTTACCACGGTGGTAAGTACGGTGGCGCTTATCGCCGTCAGGATGGATTTTTTCATTTTAACGTATTAAATAACAAGGTTGCAAAAATACACTTTCTTTAATTCAGACAATCGGTTTCATGAGCGATCGGATGGTTTCGTCAAATATCCGCCAAAATTTTTGGGTGGGCGGAGGGGCAGACAGCACAATTTCTTCACCACTTACGGGATGCTCAAACCGCAGCGAAAAAGCATGCAGACAGATAGACCGGTCCTCATTGGCGCGGCGGTCGCCATATTTCACGTCGCCGGTGATGGGGCAGCCCAAAGCTGCCATCTGCACCCGGATCTGATGATGCCTTCCCGTATGGGGCCAAACCCGCAAAAGACGAAAACTGTCGCTCTGCGCCTCGCTACGGTAGGCCAACTCACAACGCACGGCTCCAGGCGAGGGACTCAGGCTCACGGCTGACTTATTGTTTTTGGTATCACGTAACAGATAATGCACCGGAGTTCCCTCCGGCTCGGCAGGATTTCCACGAGTTATGAGCAAGTAGGTTTTTTCCATCTTGCGCTCCTGAAAAAGGGCGTTCAGCCTGGCAAGAGCCTTGGATGTTTTGGCAAATAACACCAACCCGCTTACCGGTCTGTCTATACGATGAGTCACGCCCACAAAAACGTTGCCCGGCTTATTATATTTGTTCTTTAGGAAAAGTTTAACGCTTTCCTCCATGGAATCATCCCCGGTTTTATCCGGCTGAACAATCCATCCGGGCTTTTTATTTACCGCGATGAGGTGATTGTCCTCAAAAAGAATGTCGCTTTGCCTGATGATCACCCGTAAATCAGTATTGTTCACCGGGGGAGGGAAAATCGCCCGACTTCACATCGGCCACATATTGCTTCACTGCCTGGTTGATTTCGGCACCCAACTCCAGATAGCGGCGCAGAAAACGCGGCTTAAACTCGGTGGTGATACCTAGCATGTCATGCAACACGAGCACCTGACCGTCCACCCCGGAACCCGCACCTATGCCGATTACGGGTATGTCGAGATTTTGAGCCACCTCCGTGGCCAGGGCCGCCGGGATTTTTTCCAGCACGAGGCTGAAACAACCGGCTTCTTCCAAAATTTTGGCGTCCTCACGCAACTTTTGGGCCTCGGCTTCTTCTTTTGCCCTTACGGTATAGGTACCGAATTTATAGATAGATTGTGGTGTAAGCCCCAAATGCCCCATCACGGGAATGCCGGCCTTCAGAATGCGTTCGATACTTTCGGCAATTTCAGCGCCTCCTTCCATTTTCACGGCATGTGCCCCAGTCTCTTTCATTACCCGTATGGCGGAGTTCAGGGCTTCTTTGGAATTTCCCTGATACGAACCGAAGGGAAGATCTACCACCACCAAAGCCCGGCTTACGGCTCGCAGCACACCTGAGGCATGGTATATCATCTGATCAAGCGTGATGGGCAGTGTGGTTTCATGCCCCGCCATAACGTTGGATGCGGAATCGCCCACCAAAATCACGTCAATTCCGGCCATATCCACCAGCTTGGCCATACTGAAATCGTAGGCCGTCAGCATGGAAATTTTCTCTCCGTTATGCTTCATCTCACGCAATTTGTGCGTGGTCACTTTTTTTAA
>JBIJBG010000208.1:0-3970 GCA_044345355.1 Flavobacteriales bacterium | reverse complement strand
GATGCTGCGGACATGACGTACTGATAAATTTTGTTTATTAAGGACAAAGGTAAACATTTGTACGCCGCCCACTTTCGGCTTTGTTTCTATATTTGCCGGATAACTATTGATTTATTCCACATGTCGTTTATGCAAAAAATAAAATGGTCTGCCCTTTTTCTGCCTCTGTTCGGATGGTATTCCTGTAACAATGAGGTAGACCTTACGGGCAGCTACGAAGATACGCCCATTGTATATTGCCTGCTCAACCCCAAAGACACCGCACATTACATCCGCATTCAGAAGGCATTTCTGGTAAACGGCAATGTATTGGAAACCGCCCAGATTCCGGATTCGCTCCGCTACGACCCCGCCGATTTAATCGTGCGCATTCAGGGGGAAAACCCCACCACCGGAAATCTGGATGCCCCGATTCTTTTCCAACATGTTCCGGGCGCCATAAAGGATTCGGGCGATTTTGCCCAGGAAGGGTTCATGCTGTTTAAATCTACCGCACAACTCAACGAATTCAGAAAGTACAACCTGGATATCACCAATACCAAGCTGAACAAGCAGATTACCTCCGAAACGGGATTGGTGTATACCACCGCAACCAATTTATTTATCAACCCGAATGCGGGAACCATCATCTTCAACAGCCTCTCCGGGCAGGGGTACAACATCCGTTGGAGAACGGCCATAAACGGACGTGTTTATCAGCCTGAAATCATTTTCCGCTGGACCGAGGTAAGCCTGACCACAAACGAAACCAAACCGGATTCCGCCGTGTGGAGGCTCATTCCTCAGGTTTCCACCAACGATGAAATCGGTTCCGAAATGCTGTTAAATCTTCCTCAAAATTCGTTTTTCCTATTCCTGAAAGAAACCGTTCCCGTAAAAACTGACGTAAAACGCGTCATCGGTACGCTTACCTTCAATATGTATGTGGGAACGGAGGAACTGAATACTTACATTAACGTGAACAAACCCTCCATAGGTCTCATTCAGGAAAAACCCGTTTATACCAACATTCAGAACGGACTCGGTCTTTTTGCGGGACGCAGCAAATTTTCCCGCATCAACCTTCCATTGGCCGAATCGCAGAAGGACACACTCATCCTCAGTCCGAATACCGATCAGTTGAACTTCAAAAGAAACTGATGTAAGAAAACACTTTCTTATACAAAACCTCTGTCAATTTGGCAGAGGTTTTTTTATGTCTATCGGCAAAAAAATGCATTTAGACAGAAAAAGGGAGAAATAGATGCCCTTTTTTCGCGGAAGGATTCCCGGCATACACCTTGTAAAGAAAGCAGAAAACCAAAAGAGAACAAAATGGGAAAAGTAATCGGAATAGACCTGGGAACGACGAACTCGTGTGTTGCCGTGATGGAAGGCAACCAGCCCGTGGTAATTGCCAACAACGAAGGAAAAAGAACCACTCCCTCAGTGGTTGCTTTTGTGGATAACGGTGAGCGCAAAGTGGGTGATCCGGCCAAACGGCAGGCCATCACCAACCCGCGCAAAACCATTTATTCCATTAAGCGGTTCATGGGAAACCGTTTCAGCGAAGTAAGTAAAGAAGTTTCGCGCGTACCCTATCAGGTAGAACGCGGAGATAATGATACGCCCCGTGTACAGATCGGCGACCGCATGTACACACCTCAGGAAATTTCGGCCATGGTACTTCAAAAAATGAAACAGACCGCCGAAGATTATCTGGGACAGACGGTAACCGAAGCAGTCATTACCGTGCCTGCCTACTTCAATGACTCCCAGCGTCAGGCTACCAAAGAAGCGGGAGAAATTGCCGGACTTAAGGTACTGCGCATCATCAACGAACCTACGGCGGCGGCTCTCGCCTACGGACTGGATAAAAAGAAAACCGAATCCAAAATCGTGGTGTTCGACTGCGGAGGCGGTACACACGACGTATCCGTACTGGAATTGGGCGACGGTGTTTTCGAAGTAAAATCAACCGACGGGGATACCCATCTGGGCGGTGATGATTTTGACCAGAAAATCATCGACTGGCTGGCCGACGAATTTAAAAATGACGAAAACGTGGACCTGCGCAAAGATCCCATGGCATTGCAGCGCCTGAAAGAATCGGCCGAAAAAGCCAAAATTGAGCTTTCCAGCACCACGCAGGCAGAAATTAACTTGCCTTACATTACCGTGATTGACAACGTACCGCGCCACCTGGTGAAATCTCTCAGCAGAGCCAAATTCGAACAATTGGTGTCGGACCTTGTGGAGCGTACCATCGCTCCATGCCGCACAGCCCTTAAAAATGCCGGGTTGGACGTAACTGAAATTGACGAGGTAATCTTGGTGGGCGGTTCCACCCGTATTCCCGCCATCCGCGAAGCCGTGCAGAAATTTTTCGGTAAGGCGCCCAACATGAGCGTAAACCCGGATGAAGTAGTAGCACTGGGTGCCGCCGTTCAGGGCGGTGTGCTGGCCGGCGAAGTAAAAGACGTATTACTTTTGGATGTAACTCCCCTTTCATTGGGTATAGAAACCTACGGAGGCGTGTTTACCAAATTGATCGAATCCAATACGACCATACCGACCAAAAAATCAGAAGTATTCTCCACGGCGTCAGACAACCAGACATCGGTAGAAATCCACATTCTGCAGGGAGAGCGGGCCATGGCGAAAGACAACCGCACCATAGGCCGTTTCCACTTAGACAGCATTCCGGCCGCACCGCGTGGCGTGCCCCAGATTGAGGTAACCTTCGATATCGATGCGAACGGTATTCTGAACGTTTCGGCTAAAGACAAAGCCACCGGAAAAGAACAAAAAATACGCATTGAGGCCTCCAGCGGATTAAGCGACGACGAAATCAAACGCATGCGCGATGAAGCGGCCGCCAATGCCGAAAACGACCAAAAAGAACGCGAACGGGTGGACAAACTGAATGCCGCGGACAGCCTGGTGTTTCAGGTAGAAAAGCAACTCGGCGAGTTCGGAGATAAATTGCCCGCAGAGGCCAAGGCGGAAATTGAAGGTGCACTGAAGGAGCTGAAGGATGCCCACGCCGCCCAAAACCTGGAGCAGATTGACACGGCAATGGCCAAGCTCCAGGAAGTATTCGGCAAGGCCTCATCCGCCATGTATCAAAATGCAGGAGCGGATGCGGGAACCACCGATACCGGAAACGCCGGCGGAGGTCAAAACGACGTAACCGACGTAGATTACGAAGAAGTAAAAGACAAATAAATTTACCTTTAATGCGATGAAAGCCGGATGCTCTGAGTGTCCGGCTTTTTTGTTGGGACACAGCGTAAAATTCTTGATAAAGTTGCTCTGATAATTTGGTCGGAAAAGCTGAATAACAGCCCAAGAAAAACCATTTATTACATTTATTGGTTTCTTAAAAACAGAACATTGAATGATTAAAAAGGGTTATGAAAGTCAAAAATCAAAGGCTCACGCCCCAATCCCCCCGCCTGTTACCCACCCACCCCTCATATTTCTACCGCCCAAAAATTAATGCCTATGATAGGCTTTTGAATTTTTAGGGCAAATTTGATTTGGGTACATTCATGAGAGAAGTGTTTTAATAATTATCTTCGGTGAAAATTCAAAATGTAAATTTTTTTTTTGAGAAAATACCTAATTCTACAATGTGAAAATGCCTTTTCATCCTTGCCAATATTATAGAAATTCACACTGTCCACCTGACCAGATAAAAGAGATTTAGCCATTAATGCAACTGGATTTTCTCCATTGAAAAATAATGAATCAGGTGCACCAATTATTCTTGGGTAAATACCAAATTCTGTTCCCGGCCCTGATGGTATTTTATCTTCTTCAATCTTAACAAACTCTTATTCATTCACATAGTCCACAATATCAGGGCCTATCTGATTTGGCATTGGGAGGTCTTTCAAAAACTTAAACCGTCCGTTTCCACATATAGGGTCTTTTTTGAAATAATTTATCCCGCATTTTGTCCAAAACCTATTTTCCATTTATTTGC
>JBIJBG010000241.1:0-3401 GCA_044345355.1 Flavobacteriales bacterium | reverse complement strand
CATTCATCCCAAAACCATCAAACCTCTCCAAAACAAAAACATCACGCTCCGCGTACGTTCCTTTCTCAACCCGGAAGCCCCCGGCACGGAAATCACCGCCGAAGAAACATTCGGCCTGCTCCCCGCTTTCATATTTAAAGACAATCAGGTTCTGCTGTCCCTTTCACCCAAAGATTTTTCCTTTATTGCTGAAGACAACCTGAGCCATATTTTTACCCTGTTGGCCCAAACCCGGGTAAAGGTGAATTTGATGGAAAACTCGGCCATCCGCTTTCTGGTCTGCGTGGATAACGATGAGCAGAAAGTACCTGCCGTTATCCGCGAACTGGAAAAAGATTACCACATCGGCGTTTCAGAAAACCTGCAGCTCATTACCGTGCGCAACTACAACGAAGCTGTGGTAGATATGCTGCTGCGCGGAAAAAACCTGCTGGCCGAACAACGAAGCAGCCAAACCGTGCGCCTCGTCGTGAGCTGATTCCACCCTACTCGGTGCGTATGGCTTCCAGCGGACTCACCCGCGTGGCGGGGAAAGTGGGTAGAATGAGGGCCGCCATGCCGAACAGGAATGTCAGCAGATTGATAGCGGCTATTCCCGTTAAATCAAAGAAAACAGGAACCGTATCCATGTAATAGGATTCTTTATCCAACTTGATTATGCCCGTATAATGCTGGATAAGGCCCAAGCCTATTCCCAACATATTTCCCGCAGCCATTCCCGTGAGCAGAATAAAACCCGCCCGATAAAGAAAAATGCTTCGGATTCCCCGATTGGTCATACCAAGTGTTTTCAAAATCCCGATCATGCGGATACGTTCCAAAATCAAAATAAGCAACGCCGAAACCATACCCATGATACCCACGATTAACATGAGCGTTATGATGATGATTACGTTCACATCCTGCTGATCGAGCCAGTCAAAAATAGGGCGGTTCAACTGCCGAACATTTTCCACGCGGTATTCAAAACCCACCGCGGCATCTACCACATCCGACACCGATTCCAAGTCGTCAAAGTCGTGAATGAGTACCTCATAACCCGAAACTTTGTCGAAATACCAGTTATTCAATTCACGGATCTGATTGATGTCACAAAGGATAAATTTCTCGTCAAACTCGCTGAGTCCGGTTTCATAAAGACCGGAAATCCTGAATTTTCTGGGAGGTCGCTGCGGATTGGTAATATGCGGATTCCGCTCACCCGGGCGGTTGATGAAAAAAGCGGTAAGTGTATCTCCCGTCTTCACTTTCAGCCTTCGGGCCATTTCTTTAGAAATTACTATGTCGTTTGAAATATGCAGGGAATCTTGCCGGTAGGAAGGAATAATGCCCGAAATAAGATTATCCTGAAAAAAAGAAGGATCAAAATCACTTCCCGCGCCTTTAAAAATAACCCCCTGAATTTCATCCTCTGTTTTGATGATGCCCGGTTTCAGGGCAAATTGCTGCACATGTCTTATTTTTTCTTCACTCAGCAAAAGGGGCAGAAAATCGGCATTACCCGGCATGGGCGGGCTTTCCAGCTGAGTGCCCGGCGTAAATCCGGTAATGCGCACGTGTGCACCGAAACCGATAATTTTTTCGCGCACGGTATGCCTGAAACCACGCACAATGGCCACGGAAAGTAACATCACGGCAAGCCCTACTGCAATTCCGGCTACCGCCACCACAACCATGGGTCCCGAATACCCTTCGCTGCTTTTGGATCGTGTAATGCGTTTCGCTATGAAAAAAGAAATGTTCAAAAAAGACGATATGGGCCTCGAAATTAAGGAAAAGATTTTGCGTTTCTTTGAATCATGGATTACCGCATTTTTCCGCTGTTGCTCCTTTTGCTTTGGCAAAACCTGCCAGGTCAGGTGCTTCGTTTTTCCGCAAAGGAATATATAACGGATAAAGAAGTCTCTGTCGGAGCAGAGCGCTTCAATGAATATCTGCCCCTGTTGAAAGCAAAAAGGATAGGACTCATTGCCAATCACACTTCCCTGGTGGGAAAAACCCATCTGGCCGATACGCTCATCAGCCTGGGTGTCAAAGTGGTCAAGGTGTTCGGCCCAGAGCACGGGTTCCGTGGAAATGCCCCGGCAGGCAAGCATGTGCCCGGTGAAAAAGATCCCAAAACCGGCATACCGGTTATTTCCCTATACGGTAACAATAAAAAACCCACCCCCGAACAAATGGAGGGAATAGACATGCTGGTTTTCGACATACAGGATGTTGGCGTTCGTTTTTACACATACATTTCCACCATGAGTTATGCCATGGAGGCCGCCGCCGAAGCCGGCATTCCCTTTCTGGTTTTAGATCGTCCCAATCCCAATGGGCACTATGTGGACGGCCCCGTGCTGGAAAAAGGATTTGAAAGCTTCGTAGGTTTACATCCCGTTCCTGTGGTACACGGACTTACTGTGGGTGAATATGCCCAGATGGTCAACGGGGAAGGTTGGCTCCGGGGAGGAAAAAAAGTCCAATTGACAGTCATTCCCGTTGTCGGGTATACCCACAAAGAATTTTACCTGCTCCCCGAAAAACCCTCGCCCAACCTGAATACCCAAGCGTCCGTATATTTATATCCTACCCTTTGCTTTTTTGAGGGGACACAGTTGAGCGTAGGTCGCGGAACTGATAAGCCCTTTCGGGTAATCGGTTATCCGGGTTGGGAAGGCGCACCGTACGAGTTTACGCCAAAACCCATTCCGGGAGCCAGTGACAGTCCCAAATACAAAGGGCAGGTCTGCCAAGGTTATGACCTGACGGAGTTTGCCGAAGAATTCATCAAGAACTCGGGTGAGCTATATCTGTTTTGGTTGTTCGATGCTTACAAACGCTATCCCGAAAAAGACAAATTTTTTACTTCCTACTTCAATTCACTGGCAGGCAATGCCAAACTAAAAGAACAGATTATCCAGGGAGACTCGGAGGTGGAAATTCGGAAGTCGTGGACAGGAGATTTGCAAAAATTCAAACAGACCCGAAAAAAATACCTGCTCTATGAGGATTTTGAATAGTCTTGCCGTGGACAAGGTAATACAATGCGTATGGTAGTCCCAGCCTCAGGCTGCGATTCCTTTACAAAAATTTTCCCTTTGTGGTAAACCTCAATGATTCTGCGGGCCAGGGAAAGCCCTAATCCCCAACCACGTTGTTTGGTAGTGTAACCGGGTCTGAAAATGGTTTTCCATTTGTTTTTGGGAATGCCTTTACCGTTGTCTGAAATATCAATCCACAGCTTATCCGCCTGCTGTTGCACCTCGGTGCGTATAAATCCCTGACCGGGCAGCGCGTCAATGGAGTTGCGGCAAAGATTTTCGATGACCCATTCAAAAAGTTGCCGGCTCATCAATCCCTCACTTTCACCGGGCAACGACCAGATAAATTCATATTTGATTTTCTTGCTGGTG
>JBIJBG010000160.1:0-5169 GCA_044345355.1 Flavobacteriales bacterium | reverse complement strand
GAGTGGTGTGCAGGGCGGCATTCAATACCGTGGGAGAATTTCTTCCTCCCCGCTCTCCCAAATCTCCGGGAGATGTAACTTCCCTATCCACACCGAATGTGCTCAGATTATGACAGGTATTACAACTTTGTGTGGCGTTTTTGGAAAGGCGTTTGTCATGATACAGGTAGTAGCCTAATTTTGATTTTTCCTCGGTAACGGCATTACTTTCGGAAGGAGCTCCCGCATTCAGTGCGGTAAATATGCCTTTGGATTTTTCGAATAGGATGGCATCGTACCTTTTATGTTCGCGCATTTCCAGATCATTTTCTTTTTTGCCTCCGCAGGAAAACAAGAGAAGCCCGGAGGCTATGGACAGAAATAAAAATGGATGTTTCATTGATATTAATTTTCGCCAAATAACGCAATATAATCTGAAAAGTTGGAATAGATTCTACTTATCGGGCTATTGCCGTTAAGCATAATACTCTCCTAAAAGCCGGAATGTATTGGCATGGGCCTCGGTGATGATACGGATGTCTTCTGAATATCCTCCGCCCATGGCCGCCACTATGGGTAATTCTGCTTCCCGGCTAAGGGATATGACTATTTTGTCGCGTTGGCGACAGCCATCCGGAGTGAGGGAAAGGCGTCCGAGTTTGTCTGAGGCGAGTACATCGACTCCGCTCAGATAGAAAACAAAATCGGGCTGAACGTCCTTCAACAAGTTACTTAACCTGTATTCCAAAATCTTCAGATAGTAATCGTCTCCCGTTCCGTCCTCCAATTCAATATCCAGATCGGAACTTTCTTTGTGCAGCGGAAAATTATTTTTTCCGTGCATGCTGAAAGTAAATACTCGGCTCTCCTCACGAAAAATGGACGCGGTGCCGTTGCCCTGATGCACATCCAAATCCACAATCAGTATCTGTTTTACCTTTTTTTGATGCAGCAGCGTATTGGCTGCTACGGCTATGTCATTATAGAGGCAAAATCCTTCTCCGTGCGAAGTATATGCGTGGTGTGTGCCTCCGGCGATATTGCCTCCGCATCCGTTTTCCAAAGCATAAAGTGCCAATTGCAGGGTTCCTCCGGTAATGATTTCTTCCCTTCGCACGAGTTCATTCGAAAATGGAAATCCGGTTCTTCGTTCTTCCTGCCTGCTTAGCATTCCCGTGTTCAGTTTGTGAATCCATTCGGGAGAGTGGGTAAGCGCCAAAAGGTGTTCTGAGATTGGCTCCGGTTCAATAAAATCGCTTGGGTTGAACGAACCTTCGTACACCAGCTGCTCCGCCAACAGTTCGTATTTTATCATCGGAAACCGGTGACCCGACGGAAGCGGATGTCTGTAGCAGGCGGAGTAGGCGATTTTCATGCTTCCGGATTTTCTTTGTGGTTTTGCAGTTTACCCACTTACTGTATGCAGTCAGGCAAAAATTTTCACAAAAAAAAGGAAATCAAAAAAAAGCGGATAAGTTGGATGTCATTTTTTCACTGTAAGGGATGAATGGCGGTTTTCTGACAATGATTCAATTTCTGTAAAAATGAAGTTCCGGTTACTTGATTTCCGCTTGGATCAGTCTTGAATTTTCATAAGCAGATTAAAGGGAATATCGATGAAGTTATTTTGGTATGGAACTATTTTTTCCTTATGTTTTTTCTTTGAAACCGGCTCAGACACAAGTTCACTCAGGTTTCGTTAAACGGTAAACGGATTGCAGACAGGTATTGTCTGTTTGGTCAGATTTTCACGGGCTCTTTTTTTTGCGCGAATTTGGGATTACCTTTGCACTCTTTTTGTTCAGAAAGTCTTATGGTTAAAATTACGCTGCCCGACGGTTCTGTTCGGGAATTTGAAAGCCCGATTACCGGGCTTGCTCTGGCAGAAAACATCAGTGCAGGCTTGGCACGTAAAGCCTTAGCCTGTGAGGTGAACGGAGAAATCCGGGATTTGTCCCACATGCTGTCTTCGGATTGCCGGGTGTCTATTCTCACCTGGGATCAACCGCAGGGCAAATCGGCCTTTTGGCATTCTTCGGCACATATTTTGGCTGAAGCGGTTCAGGCATTATACCCCCATGCCAAATTTGCCATAGGTCCTTCCATAGAAAGCGGATTTTATTACGATATCGATTTCGGTGATACAGCCATCAAGGAAGAAGAATTGGCCGCCATTGAAGATAAAATGCTGGCCTGTGCGGCAAAAAACAGTAATTTTTCGCTTTATTCCGTGTCCAAAGCCGATGCACTTGCCTATTACCGTGAAAAATTTCCCAATGAATATAAGGTAGAGTTGATTGAGCAACTCGCCGATGGTGATATTACGTTCTGTACCCAGGGCGATTTTACCGATTTATGTCGGGGAGGTCACATTCCTGAAACCGGGCTGGTAAAAGCCGTTAAATTGTTGAGCACCGCAGGCGCTTATTGGCGTGGGAATGAAAAAAACAAAATGCTTACCCGTATTTACGGAGTTTCCTTTCCGAAGAAAAGTCTTTTAGATGAGCATCTGCTAATGCTGGAAGAGGCCAAAAAACGCGATCACCGGAAATTGGGAAAGGAGTTGGAACTTTTCATGTTTTCCCAAAACGTGGGCTCAGGATTGCCCCTTTGGCTGCCTAAGGGAACAGAGCTGCGTGAGCGGTTGGAGCGTTTCATGCGCGACGAACAACGAAGAGCAGGATATTCTCCCGTGATAACTCCGCACATCGGCAACAAAAAATTGTATGTAACCTCGGGGCATTATGAAAAATATGGGAAAGACAGTTTTCAACCCATACATACTCCCGAAGAAGGTGAGGAATACTTCCTTAAACCGATGAATTGTCCGCACCACTGCGAAATATACAAAAGTAAGCCCCGTTCCTATAAAGACCTTCCACTTCGTCTGGCGGAGTTTGGAACGGTTTATCGCTACGAACAAAGCGGTGAGCTCAGCGGGCTTACCCGCGTGCGCGGATTCACGCAGGACGATGCCCATATCTTCTGCCGTCCCGATCAGGTGAAGGAGGAATTTATGAAGGTAATTGATCTGGTGTTGCATGTATTTAATGCACTTGATTTTACTGAATATACGGCGCAGGTGAGCCTTCGGGACAAAGAGGATCGTGCCAAGTATATCGGGAGCGAGGATAACTGGAACAAGGCCGAAGCTTCCATAATTGAAGCCGCTGCCGAGAAGGGTTTGAATACGGTTGTGGAATATGGTGAAGCGGCATTTTACGGACCAAAGCTCGATTTCATGGTTAAAGATGCCATCGGGCGCCGTTGGCAGTTGGGTACCATACAGGTTGATTATAATCTGCCGGAACGTTTTGAATTGGAATATGTGGGAGCAGATAACCAAAAGCACCGCCCCGTGATGATTCACCGGGCCCCCTTCGGTTCGCTGGAACGTTTCGTGGCCGTACTCACCGAGCATTGTGCCGGAAAATTTCCGTTATGGCTCACCCCGGAGCAGGCCGTGGTTTTGCCCGTGGGGGATAAATTTGTGGATTATGCAAAAAAAGTTGCACAGAATTTAAATAATTCCGAAATTCGCGCCTCCGTTGACGAGCGTAACGAAAAAATCGGTAAAAAGATAAGGGACAGTGAGTTACAAAAAATCCCTTACATGCTTATCGTAGGTGAAAAAGAAGAAAATTCCGAAACGGTATCGGTTCGGAAGCAGGGTGAGGGTGATTTGGGCACCATGAGTGCGCAGCAGTTTGCGGAAATAATAGCGGCAGAAATTCGCGAGAAGCTCAGTCGTTTGAGGTAAGTAAGTTTAACTTAAAGAAAGGAGGGAGCAGTATAGCACTTCAGCACAGAGGCGGACGAGGTCCACAAAGGTTCATCAGAAAACAGGAACCGGAACACCGCATTAATGAAAGAATCACCGCCGCCAAGGTACGTTTGGTAGGTGATAACGTAGAACCGGGAGTGGTTTCTCTTAACCAGGCACTCAGGATTGCCGAGCAACTTGAGGTAGATTTGGTAGAGATTGCCCCGGATGCCGATCCTCCAGTTTGTAAGGTTGTTGACTACAACAAATTCCTCTACGAACAAAAGAAAAGGCAGAAGGAAATCAAAGCCAAGGCAGTAAAAGTCGTGGTGAAAGAAATCCGGTTTGGTCCTCAGACAGACGACCATGATTTCAATTTCAAATTGAATCATGCCCGAAAGTTTTTGCAGGAAGGATCTAAGGTAAAGGCCTACGTTTTTTTCAAAGGACGTTCCATCATGTTCAAAGATCAGGGCGAAGTGATGTTGCTGAAGTTTGCGACTGAATTGGAAGAGGAAGGTAAGGTGGAAAGTCTCCCCTCCATGGAAGGAAAGCGCATGATTATGATGCTTGCTCCCAAAAAGAAGAAATAGATAAATAACGGATAAGAATAACGATTAAAGAAAGGATACAGCGATGCCTAAAATGAAAAGTAATTCCAGTGCCAAGAAACGGTTTAAAATCACCGGCACGGGAAAGGTAAAAAGAAAGCATGCTTTCAAAAACCACATCCTCACCAAAAAGTCAACCCAGCGTAAGAGAAGGTTGTCTAATTTTGCGGTGGTGGAAAAAACCGAGTTGAATAACCTGAAGCTGATGCTTCCCGGTCAAATTAGTTAATCACAGAATAAAAGGATTCAAATATGCCTCGTTCAGTCAATCATGCGGCTTCCAAAGCCAGAAGAAAAAAGATTTTAAAACTGGCCAAAGGTTCTTATGGCCGTCGTAAAAACGTTTGGACCGTAGCAAAAAACTCCGTTGAGAAGGGGTTGACCTACGCTTACCGCGACCGTCGCAATAAGAAGCGGGAATTCCGTGCGTTATGGATTCAGCGGATTAATGCGGCCGTTCGTGCTCACGGTATGAGCTATTCCGAGTTTATGGGTAAGTCTGCCGCTAAAGGCATCGGGTTGAACCGTAAGGCCTTGGCCGATTTGGCCTTCTCCAATCCGGATGCGTTCACCGCGGTGGTGAATGCCGTAAAATAGTTTTACTCTATATTTTTTTTCATGAGATATGGCCCCTTCGTGGGGCCTTTTGCTTTTGGGGTAATCTGTAAACCTACTTAGGGTCTTCCGGATTTTTAATTTGGCTGAATAGAGACCCCAACCCATTAGTTGTAAAATCTTTTTTTGCTGATCATAATATGACGCTGTAGTTGGCCGGAAAAAAAGTGCTACAATTACTAAAGTTAAAGGATGAATTTT
>JBIJBG010000023.1:0-18720 GCA_044345355.1 Flavobacteriales bacterium | reverse complement strand
TGGTGAATAGGCTTGGTGTTTGTGATACCAGAATGGCATCATTCAACATATTGAAGTGTACACGAAAGCGGTTTCTCTCATCACCCGTTTCAGTTGTAAAGGGATATACGCTTCCTTCATTCATTTGGGTGAATGTATTCAGTTTTGTATCCTCCAAGGTTACCGTCGTGCTTTGCATTGTATTCAGGTCCTGGAATCGCAGACTGAACAATCCGGGCGTTCCTCCATCGTAAATGCCCATGATTACTGTTTTGTTTTCATTAAATAGAGGGGCATATCCGTTAAAAGCCATTTTTTCATTTCCATCGGTTATGGTGTATAAAACAGGCACTTCAGTTCCTCCGAAGAGTCGGTTTGCTTCCATTTTATTGTCATAACCATCAGTCGCTTCAGGATGGAAGAAGATCACAGTCTGCATTGCGTGTTGTGTATTTTCCAACGTAATGGTTGTAAACTGCTCCCACGGCATTTCATAGAAAGTGGCCGATGTAGTTGTCCGCATGGAGTTTGTTGTTGTGAAATTTAAAGATGAACCACCTGAATTGCGAATCTGGAAACCTTGACCGACAGGGATAATCGTATTATTAACAGAAGGTATAAATACATTATTTACCGCATCCCAAATTTGGATCTGAGCATCAAAGCCCATATTGGAAAGTGAGTTGTTGGATAAACCAAATGTGATGGGGCTCGGATAAGGATTTGATACGAGATGCCAGCCTCTGGTGATGTTTCCACCTAGCGGATCAATAATATTCCCGGTTGAATTACCCAAAGATCCATAGGTGATATCGCCATTGTTTATGGTTCCGCTAAATGAAAGCCCTTGGGCGCTATTACCATATGCCATCGTGGAGTAGCCTCTTCCGTTTGTCAGATTTCCTGTTGATTTTACATGCCATAAGGATTGAGAGCAATTGTTGATTGGACTGGCATTTTCTCTTAACTCCAAGATATTTGCCCATGGTGAGTTTGATTCTAATTGCAGTGGGTTACAGCTCTGTTGAGGAATCAGCTGGCTGCCGTTTGTCCCATTAAATACGGCTGGCGTAATACCAAAATTATTCACGGCAATATTACTGATCGGAGAGCCAATAAAGTGGAATAAATTGGCTGTGGGCAGTGTTCTGTTAACCGTATAAACGCCATTTCCTGTCAGAGTAGAACCGTTCGTCTGAACCAATGAGGCGCCTTCTTCAATGATAATCGTACCATTATTTGTCAGTGTTCCATTTATCGTGATTGTACCTGAGGCATCAATAATAAGTGAAGCTCCGGAAGACAACGTGATACTCCCCACTGTAACTCCTGTGACAATTTCAGGATTATTCGGAGTTACTCCGATAACGATATCTTCACCGGACAGTGGAACTGAGGCCGGATTCCAGTTTTGCGCATTGTTCCAGTCATTGCTTACTGTACCCGTCCATTGAGCTGGGTTAGATGAGCAGCTATTAATGGTAAGATTCAATTGTTCAGTGGTACACCCGTTTACATACGTAAATGTTCCGCTCTGACTGTATGTCTGCCCATTAGAGGGCCAGGTATAACTGTTGCACGACGTAATGCTTGAAGCAGTCGTGCTGCTGGGAATCACAGTTAAAGTAAGTGTTTCCGTATTACATCCGCTTACACTATTATAGGTGCCGCTCTGTGTGTAAGTCTGACCGTTAACACTCCAGGTATAACTGTCGCAGGCAGAAGCTGTAGTAGTGTTTGATGCAGAGGAAGTGATGGTCAGGTTTAGTGTTTCGGTATTGCACCCGTTTACCGCGGTGTAGGTGCCGCTTTGTGTGTAGGTCTGCCCGTTACCCGACCAACTATAGCTATCACATGCGGATGCTGTTGTCGTGGATGAAGTACTTGGGGTTACGGTAAGGTTGAGAATTTCAGTTGTGCATCCGTTTACCACTGTTGCCGTAGTGGATGTTGTATAAGTCTGTCCGTTTACGCTCCAGGTGTAGCTGTCGCAGGCAGAAGCAGTGGTTGTATTATTGGATGTGGATTGGCAATTTCTTTGCACATTGATCGTGTACGTGGTTGACGTAGATCCGTCAGCCGATGTAACGACTACCGTAATGGTGTTGTTCCCCAGCGAAAGGGCAATAGGAGAGCTGGCCGCTCCGCTTTGCACCGAAGCTCCGTTTACCGTTATAGTAGAGTACGGGTCGGTTGCCGTAGGTGTAACCGTAATGGAAGAAGCAGTAACCACAGTCGAATAAGAAGTGTCGGATGGGGTAAAAGAAGGTGTCAGGGTTCCTTCACTTAAAACTAAATTGCTTAGCGATGCATCATTTCCTAAGTCTTTTACCCATACAGGCATGCTTGTATTTTGTTCGAAGAAGTGGTTGCGTCCGATAACGGTATGGTTGGAAATCCCCAATCCACTTTCAATGGTTAAATTATCAATAACATGAAGATCATCACTCGCGCCTGTTCTTGACTTAATTACGTGTTTCCAGTTTGATTTGTCAGAACTTACATAATCTGCAGGTAGTTGCACATCGGTAAATATGGCAGTGCCATCCAGCCTCATGGTTAATTTACCGTCATTATCAATATGAATGGTTACTTTGGATGATCTTCCCATCCAGGTGGTATTGTTAGAATAAGCTAACAGTGTGGCACTGGTTGTGGAACTCCATGCAGATACGGAGTTAGGGTTCCAATAAATTCGAATTCCCCGGTTGTTTGTGCCTGTTCCGCTGTAATAATTGGCAAATGAAACTGAAAGTTTCGTTCCGGTTCCCCTCTCCGAATTACTTGTGTTTGTTGTGGCGTCGGCATCAGGGGCAAAACTATAACTTAAACCGTCTGCCGCACCGCTTGTTCCATTCGTTGAAGCGCTTTTCGTGGTAGACAAATCAAACGAAACTCGCAATGTATTTTCGTTGGAACCAGATGCGGGAACGGTTATTCCTCCTGTCATGTTGTTCTGACGAGGAGTGAGCATTAAATAATCTCCGATAATGGCCGCATTATTGTGCAAGGTTACATTGGCACCGTTAACCGTGCCGAGTGTGGCTGCTCCTGCCGGAGTGGAGTTGAAAGTTTGCGAATAAACAGTTTTAAGTGAGTATTCTGTCGGCGTTCCTGTCATGTCTCCAGTAGCCGTATTGAAACTTAAGCCTGTTGTCTGAGTAGGTAAAATCTCGAATCCTTCTAACTGTACTTTTTTAATTTGGTTATTTCCACGGTCAGATACCAAAAGGAAGCCCCCGTCTGTGTCATAAAAAATTCCTTCAGGAGAACTAAACCTGGTATTGTTTCCTACGCCTGTAACATTTCCTGAAAAGGAATTATCCCATAAGGAACCGGCTATGGTGGAAACAAGTCCGGAGGGAGTGATTTTTCTGACCTTGTGATTGAAACGTTCAACTACGTAAATGTTACCCAGTGCATCTGCTGTAGCGCTGATCGGGGCATCTATGAAAGCATTTGTTCCGGTTCCGTCAAAATTACCATTGGTAAATGTACCCCCGGCAAAGAAGCTCACGGTTCCATTTTCTATTTTTCTTACTCTGTCTGCGCTGGATTCGCAAACATAAATCAGGTTATCGTTAATGATGCAGATGTCTTCCGGACCATTATATGTGGCTGATGCAATCGGGCCGTTTGTACTTCCTGAAGAGGAACCGCTATATGTGGTAACGCTAAAATCTGAAAGCATCACTTTTCGAATTCTGTTATTGCCGAGATCGGCAATCAGAATGTAAGAATTATCGGGAGAAATAGCCAATCCTGTAGGGGTATTTAATCTTGCACTTGTTCCTGTTGCGTTGGTTGTGCCAGAGGTGGATGCGCCTACCACAACATTAAAAGCATCACTGGTCCAGGTGTGTGATGGCTCCTGAACCGGATAATTTGCCGCATTGGCATTAGGTATCCGGCATAACCTATGTGAGGATATGGTAAAATACAAATCTCCATTTGAGGTATTTATGGCTATATCGGTGGGCTCAAACGATGAGAACTGGTATATTGTGGTTACTATGCCTCCGGCACTTATTTTGCGAATTCTTCTGCCGGCTTGTTCTGCTATGTAATAATTCCCAAGTGCATCTTTTGTTATCCCTCTGTTGCCTAAAAAAGTAGATGTTAAAGGATCGGATGTGTTTGTAGCAGATGAACTTGATGCGGCAGCTCCTGAGCCTGCAAATGTTGTTACGGTTCGAAATGAACCTCCGTTTATACTTAAACCGGGAGAAAGAATGGGCTGTATGGGAGCGATGGCCAAATTTATAGGGTAATACGGAAGTGTAGAATAGGTCAGTGAACAAGTCAGGTCCGTCCCGCTGCAGTCATCATCAACTCCATTTTCGCAGATGTCTGTAGCACCCGGATTTACAGAGGCATTGTTATCATTGCAATCTCCGCTTAATCCTTGAATGCTGGTCCATCCTGCTCCAGGATTGGCACAGGAGGTTTGAGTAGTGGAATAATATCCGTCATTATCTGCATCTAAGTACCAGGTTATCGTATTGATGTTCGTATTGGGGTCATTGTCGTCACAATCGCCCGAAACACCCGCCGTGGTTGTCCATCCCGGTCCGGGGTTGGGACATGAACTTTGAGTCGATACATAATATCCGTCGTTATCCGCATCCAAATACCAGGTTACCGTGTTGGCATTTGTGTTGGGGTCATTGTCATCACAATCGCCTGAAATACCTGCTGTTGTTGTCCAGTCTGTTCCCGGTGAATAGCAGCCTGTTTGCGAGGAAGTGTAATATCCGTCGTTATCGGCATCCAGATACCAGGTAGATAAACTTGGACAGCCCAAAATACGGGCTATTCTGTTCCTTGATGTTTGTAAGCTGTAATTTGAGAAATACGAGGTGAAAGCCCCTCCAATCAGGATTTTGCCACCGGGTTCAAGTGCAATTACCCTGAGTGCGTTACCGGCTGATGCGCCGCTGGGAAAACCTTCAAAATTTCCGTTTTCATCTAATCTGCAGATATGCAACTTGTTGCTGTAGGTTATGCCTTGGTATTTGTCAATTTGTCCGCCAATTAATATTTTATTATCCGGTTGCACTACAATCGAGGATACCCGATTACCAACTAATACTTGGTTTGTCTGTGTACCGGCCATGGTAGCAAATGTGCCGTCTAATGTTCCGTCCGCGTTCAGACGAGCCAGTCGGTTTACATAAGTGCCATTGTAGAACCCGAATAATCCTCCGAAGAGTATTTTACCGTCAGCCTGCACGGCTACGGCTTCAATGTCACCATTTGAACCGCCATTGCCAGGATTAAATCCTGTGTCTAAAGATCCATTTGAATTTAAACGAATAACCCCTTTATCCGCATTACCGGGAAGTAAAGCAACTCCATTATATTGAGCCATATTCCCTCCCAGTACAATCTTGCCGTCAGGTTGCAATGCGATGCAATACACGTAATTTGAAATACCCGATCCTCCCGGGTTAAAAAGTGGATCAATGGAACCATCTGCATTCAGGCGGGTAATGCATTTAACCGCTAAACCGTTAAAATCAAGAAAGAAACCGCCGACCAAAATTTTACCGTCCGGCTGAATTACGATCGATCTGATGAAACCTTGAGTCGGACTTCCAGGAACCGTATACCCCGTGCCTACATTGAACGTATTGTCTATGCTGCCGTCGGCATTTAAACGGATGATTCTGTTGGCAGTTGTTCCGTTAAATTGGGTAAATTCTCCACCCACTAAGATTTTCCCGTCATTTTGCACCGTAATCGCCCAAACTATACCGTTGGCAGCCGATCCTGTATTAAAGGTTGCATCCAATGAACCGTCAGAGTTCACCCGGGTTATGCGATTCTGCGAAATGCCATTATAAGTAGTAAAATCTCCTCCGATTAAAATTTTTCCATCGCTCTGGACGGCTATAGTATTCACCCAGTTGTTATTGGTTCCGGTTCCGGGATTAAAACTAAAATCCAATGCTCCCGATTGCCCTTTCAATTGTAATATACTAAAATAACTTAGAAGGAAAAAAAGAATTCTTGAATCAAACCAAAACCATTTTTTTGGTGAAGCGTAGTTAAAAAGCATATAAAATATTTTGTACAAATGAAATCTCATCGTTTCATTTCTGCGGTCTCAAAAGCGCAGAATCTTTGCCATTAAAATGTTACACAGTGTATCATTTTGTAAATTTTACCTTCATTTTTTAGTATAAAATGTTGATTATTAAGATTAAAAATGTAAAAAAGACTAAAATCAATAAATAGTTTATATGGTCTCTTTTTGACTCTTCTCTCAGTTTCCTATCTTAAATTTTATTCTCAGTTCCCCAGACACCCTAACGGGAATAGTTTTTGAACCCTGCATTTTAACATACAAAAAAGGGGTGTGAACTCATACGATTTATGCGTTGGTGCAGTTTGCCAAGGTAAAATGCACTTGTAACTAATTTATGGGTATTTGTGTGCTTCAATTTCGATTCCGGCTTTCTTAATGCTTACTTTTACCTTTTCTGTAATTAAGGATGCAACGCGCCGTCACCTTTCTTTTCTTTTTTTTTCAATCGGCAGGTATTTTATGGGCTCAGTTTCCCTCCTCCTTCAGGCGGTTGGGATTGCCGGCACGGGATACTCTTTTTCTCGATACGCTCACCATCCGTTCCGAAACATTCCGCCTGTTTACCTCAAGGAAGGATACTCTTTCCGCCGATTTTTTTCGCCTGAATCCGCTTCGCGGGTATGTGGTTCCCGATTATTTACGCATGCGTTCGGCAGGCATCCGAAGCGATACGCTGATTGCCGAATTCAAAGTATATCCTTTTGCTTTTTCGGGAATCTATCAAAACAGAAAACCGACTTCTTCCTCAAGGCTGAGAGCCTCTCCCGACAGCCTGTATTATTGGACTTTTGCCAAGCCTGACTCGGGCAGGGGAAACGTTTTCCGGTTCGACGGGTTGGATAAAAACGGAAGTCTTTCGCGGGGTGTTTCTTTCGGCAATACCCGGGATTTGGCCGTGAATTCTTCCTTCAATCTGCAGCTTTCAGGATTTTTGGCAGACAGTGTTTCCATACGGGCCGCCATTACCGACGAAAATATTCCCGTTCAACCCGACGGAAGTACCTACCGCCTGCAGGATTTTGACAAGGTATTTATTGAAATCGGTTACCGGCAGCACCGGCTCATCGCCGGAGATTTTTATGTTACCCGTCCCAATGCCTATTTTTTGAATGTGTACAAAAAAGCACAGGGTCTGCAGATCAAAACAGCGTTTCCCAATTCGTCCATTTTTAAAAATGGAAAACCGACCGGGGAAATCCGAGTGCAGGCTGCGGGAGCCATATCCAGGGGGAAATTTGCGGTAAACCGGTTCAACGGGGTGGAAGGCAATCAGGGGCCTTACCGCCTCTCGGGAAATGAAGGGGAAACATTCATTACCATACTGTCCGGTACGGAGCGGGTGTATATTGACGGTGAATTGCTGAAGCGCGGGCGAGAAAATGAGTATGTGATTGATTACAACACGGCAGAAATTGTATTTACGCCGGCAAGGCAGATTACCCGCGACCGCAGGATTGTGGTAGAATTTGAATATTCTGACCGAAATTACGGCAGGTTGTTATATCAGGTGAATAACGAATGGGACTTAGGCCGTTTTAAATACCGGCTCAATGTGTTTTCGGAGCAGGATTTACGTAATCAGCCACTTCAACAAACCCTTACCACTGAACAAAAAGGTCTGTTGGCTGCCGTAGGCGACAGTTTGGGAAATGCCGTGATTCCCTCCGCGGTGTTTACCGATTTTAATCCCGATGAAATTTTATATGCCTTAAAAGATACTTTGATAAACGGACTGCCGGATTCCGTATATGTTTACAGTACCCAACCCGACAGTGCCCGTTACCGGGTTTTTTTCTCCTTTGTAGGGCAGGGCAACGGCAGGTATGTTCAGGCTCAGACTACGGCTAACGGACGTGTTTTTCGTTTTGTGGGAGCGGGAAACGGAAGTTATGAACCGTTTACCCGTCTCATTGCTCCCGAGGCTCATCGTATGATTACCTTCGGTACGGAATTCAGCCTGGCCAAAAACATGAAAGCCGAAGCTGAAATTGCTTACAGCATCCGGGATGTTAATACCTTTTCGCCTCTTGATTCGCGCGACAACGGAGGGTATGCTTTCCGCGTAAAATTAAATCACCTGATACCGTTGAAGAGAAAGGAAGCTGAAGAGTCTAAAGATCATTTTCGCTGGCAGGTGAATTATGAGCAGGTGGAGCGCACTTTTTCTCCATTTGTGCGGTTCAGGAATGTAGAATTTTCCCGTGATTTTAATTTGAATGCGCTGCGGCCCGTAGGGCATGAATTTATCCCCGGTCTGGAATGGGAATATGCCCGCAGCGGACTCGGTAAGATAACCTACTCGGCTCAGGGTTTTATCAAAGGCACCGGATATGCGGCGCTCCGCAATCAGCTGGAGGCGGGATTGGCTTCCAAGGGATGGGCTTTCAATACCTGGGCATCTGCTGTTTTTTCAGGAGGTACTTCCGGTCGTTTTTCTTTTTTGAGGCACCGAACCCGTTTATCGAAGTCGTTTAAGGTATTTACTCTGGGTGTGGTGGGGGAAGATGAGCGCAACCTTATCCGATCGGACACGCTCCGGAAGGACAGCTATATGTTTAATGATTGGGAGGCATTTATTTCCAATTCAGACAGCAGCAGGCTGCAGTGGCGTATATATTACCGATTTCGGTTGAATCATAGCGCAGATCAGAATCAATTGGGCCAATCCGATTTGGGGCATAATACCGGTTTGGAATTTTCCTGGAACCGGAATCCGGCGCATACGGTAAAAGCACTGTTGGGCTACAGACATCTTCAGATTTTGAATCAGGCTTTATCGTCTGCGGGAGCAGATCAATCGGCTGTGGGCCGCATAGAATATACGGGGCGTTGGGCCAAAGGTGCCGTATTTTGGAATACCTATTACGAGATTGGGTCAGGGCTGGAGAATAAGCGGCAATATGCGTATTTCCCGGTAATTAACGGGCAGGGTACCCATTATTGGGATCTCACGTTGGATTATAACGGAAACGGGGTGCCTGATTTGGATGAATTTCAGCCAGCACAGTTCAACGGACAGGGAAATTATATTAAAGTATTTACACCCAGCGGAGAATATGTAAAAACCTACGATACCAAGGTAAATCAGACGTTAAATCTCCGCTTCCCTTCAAAATGGGCAAGCGGCAATGCCCTGAAACAATTTTTTGCCAAGTTTTTTTGGCAGAATATTTATTCTCTGGATCGGAAAACGCAGAGTGACCGCTTTGCCGATGTATTGAATCCTATTGAATCCCGGGTGGCCGATTCGGCATTAATTACGTTGAATGGTACATTCCGTTCCAGTTTATTTTTTAACCGCAGTTCGGGAAAGGTGGGTTTCGAATTTTCCTACAAAGAGTTGAAAAATAAGATTTTGCTCACCAATGGGATAGAGTCGAGACAAACCCGCGCCTACACGGCCAAATCCAGAATTAATATTTCTTCGTTTCTTACCCTGAACATCGAGGCGGAGGCAGGAAACCGGGTACAATTTTCGCCCTGGCTTCGAAACCGGAATTTTGATCTGGAGTATTATGTGGCAGAGTCCAGGTTGGTCTATCAGCCGGGCACCGAATGGAGGTTTACGGCTGCATATCAATATAAAAGCCGTTTTAACCGCCGAAAAACACAGCTGGGAATAATAACCGGCGGAGAAAAAGCAGATTTGCATTCCGCCTGGCTCGAGGGCAATTGGAATATTTTGAAAAAGGGATTGATAACCGGTCGTTTTTCGATATTGCATGTAGGCTTTAACGGCCTCACCAATTCGGCACTGGGATTTGAAATGATTGAGGCTTTTGCTCCCGGAATCAATGGTTCATGGGCATTAAACATTCAATATAACATCGGCCAGAACCTTCAGCTTACCGTAAATTATGACGGAAGAATCGGGAGAAATCTGGCTCCTGTGCACATCGGGGGTATGCAGGTGCGCGCCTTTTTTTGAATGATGTGTAATTACTTCAGATCGAAAGAGCTCGTGGCGGCTTTGTTTGTTTCAATATAAACGCTGATGTTGTAGGTACCTTTGGAAAGATCCTTTAAGCCATCTGAAAAACTCATGCACATTTCCTTCTTTTTTCCGTCAAATTGAAATTCTTTTGACGTAGTATACGAAATCTTTCCTCCAGGTGTTTCAAATACTTTATCGGTCTCCTCACCGATGAGTTTTCCTTGAGGGTCAAATACCACGAGATAGGCCATTTTTTTGCCTTTTTCCACCACATCATTTTCAAATACGGTGAAGCAACTTTCCATTTTATTTACTTTTTTACTTTTCGCACTGATGGCCTCTTTTCCGTTTTTGGATACCTTAATCGGGTAAGACTCGATGGTACTTATTTTGAGTTGCCTGGCTACCTCCACCGTTCTGCTTAATTCCGTGTTGCTTTCGGTTAATTTTTCGTTGGCGGCCCTGGTATTTTTTAATTCATTTGAAAGATTGAATTTAGCCTGGGTCAGTTCGGCGTTTTCCTTCTTCAATTGTTCGATTTGATTTCTTAAATCAGTTAATTCTCCTTTCAGTTTAGTGATTTCGGACCTCAATCTGGCCGCCCCTCCTCCGGCACCGCTTCGGTTTTGCATGCGCAGGCTGGCAATTTCGATATTTTTCAACGCAAGAATACTGTCAATGCTGGTGTTTTGAATCTCCCGCAATAAATCGTATTGTGCCTGCAGGCTGATCAGCTGTTCTTCCACTGCCTGTTTTTCTTTTTCGGCGGTTTCTTTCTTCATGTTGGTTTCGGTAAGTGCCCGGCTGTTCTTTAAATACATCCAACCCATGAAGGCTGCTCCCGAAGAGGACAACAGCACAATAATCACTAAGATGATGATAGGAAACAGAGTCCCGCCTGATTTTTTTTCGGGAGTTGACATAATGCGTTGATTTGATTTCAAATATATGGGAATTATCCCATTTTCCCAGAGGGTAAAATGGTTCTGAATGTGGTTCCTTCTCCGGTTTGGGTAAGGAAATCGATTTCGCCCCCGCTTTCCCGCACGATATTGCGGCAAATGGCCAAACCCAATCCCGACCCGCTGCCTTTGGTGGTGAAGTTTGGCGTAAAGATTCGCTCCCGAAGTTCTTCGGGGATTCCCGTTCCGTTATCCTTTACCAAGATGGTCAGGCTGTTTTCATCCGTAAAACCAAAAATGTCCACACGGCCTTTCCGGTTTTCGGGAATCGCCTGGATGGCATTTTTTACCAAATTATTAAATACGCGGAGCAGATGTTCTTTATCTCCGTATACGGTAAGGGGTTTTTCATTTCGGTGAAAATTTACTTCTGCATTTTTTTCATTTTTTGCATACAGGGCAGTTACACTTTCCAAGATTTCATTTAAGTCCACTATGTCTTTTCGAGGCGGCGGTAATTTCGCAAAATTCGAAAATTCATCTGCGATGTGCGAAAGGGTGTCAATCTGTTCAATCATCATGGATTTAAACCGACCCATGCGTTCAGGAAAATCAGGTGTTTTGTCTTTCCAGGCTTTCTCCAGAAATTCCACGTTTAACTTCATGGGGGTGAGTGGGTTTTTTATTTCATGGGCTACTTGCCTTGCCATCTCGCGCCAGGCGGAATCCCGCTCTTTTTCGGCCAGCAGACCGGCGCTTTTTTCCAATTCATCGGTAAGCCGGTTATATTCTTTTACCAATTTGCCGATTTCATCGTCCCCGTCATAGTATATTTTTCCCGTTTTTGAACCATATCGCAATTCTGCCAATTTTTTTCCTAATTCGCGAAGCGGGTCAATGATTCGGTTGGTAATCAACAGAACAAGAGTCAGGAGCAGCGTTACCGAGCTGATGAAGATATTGACCAATGCATTGGCCGAATTTGAAATTTCCTGATTAATTTCTTTTTGTTTCGCGAAATAGGGAATGTTGAGGTATGCAGCCGGTTTTCCGCCTTCGTCATAGAGCGGAGCGTATGCAGAAATATAACGGAGTTTTCCTATCTGTTCGTTCTTTATAAATTCGGTGGTGGAATTTTTGCGTGCGGTTTGCAATGCTTCCGGGTTCATTCTTTCCGAGATAAAATTTTGGGTGTATAATTCGGGTCTTGATCCTGAAATCAGCAGGCCGTCGCTTCCGTAAACGTTGATGTCCGTTCCGAAAAGAGTCCCCAATTCGGAGAGGGTATATTCCAGATAGGCTTTTTGCTCTGGGATACGGGAGAGTTTTCCGCCCATGGTTTCTTCCAGATTCAGGTTTACGGCATGCAGTTTATCAGAAACCAGTCTGCGGTTTTGTTGCTCATACTGCCTGCTGAGAAAGCTGACGCTTACCCTGACCATGACGATAAAAAAGAGGGAAACCGTGCATACGATGAGCACCTGGATTTTTTGTTTGAATCCGGCTTTTTTTCCCAAAAATCGTCCCGGTCCGCCTACTCCGGATGCTCGCTCGGCCGCCAGAAGCAGAAGGGCGGCCAGAAACCACCAGGAAAATCGGTTTACGTAATCTCCAAACCCTTCCGTTTTGCGGCTGATAATCAACACATCTCCGTTTTCATTTTTTTGCAGATAATGGGTGTGCTCCCGATAGTTCACTTTTTTATCGAGGAGGAAAAGTTCTTTCCATTCGTTTAAATCTGCAAAGTAGGTGTAGGCTCCCGATTCGTTTACCAACCGGTTGTTGGCATAACGCGCGTAGCTATATCCCTCCATGATCCGGTTGGATAAAAAGCTGTTGTCTAAAAGAATATCGGGAAGGCCCGAAGTTTCACTTACGGTGCGGGACGTAAATTCCAGAAATACCGTTCTGAAAGAAGGGCCGCTTAATAATGTATCGGCAAAATCGAGCCTTGCCATGTAGGCCATTTTTCCGGAAGGTTTCCTTATAAACCAGAGATTTTCCGTGGTGGTTGCTATTCCCGAATTTTCGATGATTTCCGCGTAATATTCAAAATCATAAACACCCGCATTATTTAGGTTTAGGCGGGCCCGGGTAGGAGTGTCGAAAATACCCGCCGAAATACCGTATTTCAGCCAAAACCCCTTGAAGTACTTTTTGATGAATAATCCCGTAAATTCAGCACTCAGCCCGGTGGAGGAAAAAATGGCTGTGCGGAAGTCGAGATCATTTTCAATGCGTTTTTTGATGCCTTCAAATAAATATTCCGTAAGCGGATCATTTTCAGAGGCCATTTTGGCTCCGATCAGCGCCGCTTCATTTTCTTTTTTGATGGTAAGCGGCTCGGTGGCACTCAGTGAAAAGAAGAGCCCGGTAGCACCGCCGATAAGCAGATAGTGAAAAATATTTCGGGCGTATTTTTCGGTAAGAGCAACATAGGAAAAGCAAAATGCGGTGATGAAAAATGCAGGAAATTTTTGTGTAAAAATTTGGGCCATCAATAATATCAAACAGATTACCGCGCCAGAAAGGAGCTGTGCTGAGGAAAATGTCCGTTGGAAGGACCTGGCCATTCCGTATAGAATCAGGCGGAGCGAAAGGAGGTTTATCAGCAGGCAGGCGCCTACGCTGATGCGGTAAAAATTCAGCTCGGGAAGTTTTTCGGGAAATGGATAGGTTTGGGAATTTAATACCAGATCCTGCACCAATATGAAAAGGCCGTATAGCATGATGGATGCAATACCCGTAATGATGATTGCGTGAAGGAGCGAGTTGCCTGAATTTTTGATTTTCCAACCGGAAAGAACCGTAAACAGGCCGGCAGAAACATAAAGTTGCCAACTGGTGAAAAGATAATAGGATCCGAGTGAAGAAAAAAGTTCGCCCGCATATAATTCCGGTCCAAAAATGGTGAGATTGGGAATCAGAAATGGAGTGTATGTCGGGGAAATCAGGAGGGAAAGCGCACCTGCCGCCGAGGTGAGTAAAAAATAAATCAACAGATGCCTTCTTCGCACGAAAAATGACGACAACTGATAAAACAAATAGAACAACGTGCCTAAACCGGATAGCAAGAAGAGGGTAATCAACCATTGTGCCCATTCGGGACGGCCCGGTTCAGGCGTTAAAAAAAGCAAGGGAACACCATCCGGGTCTTTTAGTATCAATTCGGCCTCTGAAGGGTTTGTGATGCGTGCATTTTCGGGTATCCGGAAGTCGCTTGTGAATGTATTGGCGAGGTATTGGTTGGAAACAGTATACTCGTCTTTTAATTTAATCAACGCCAGGTATTTTCTGTTTTCCTGTTTTCTCAGCAACGGATAGAATATCCCGTTTCCGGAATTTACGACCGGATTACTGAAGTAGTTATAGACATAATATTCGGGAAGGGGAATGGTGTGGTTACTCCAAAAAAGGAGACGGTCATCATCATAAATAAAAAAACTGATGTTTTCTTCATCGGCTTTTTTTCTCTTTTCCTGCGGATATTCCGCCATCCAATTTTTGGAAGGAACCTTGTCTGCGAAGGTTGACAAAAAGTCAAGTTCGTTAAGGGCAAATGCTTTTTTATTTTTCAGGATGTATGTAAAACGCTCGCCCAGTTTTTCAGGACTTGAAAAATCCTGGGTATAACGTATTAAAAACAAGTAGCCGAAAAAGAAAAAAAGCACTCCCGCCAAAAGGAGCAAAAGACGTCTTTTTATGGATTTTTTTTTCGGCATATCAGGCCAAGAAGAGTGAAATAAACAGGGCCGCTCCTCCGGCCATGACACTCAAAAAATTTAAAATAAAACTGAGCAGCAGTATTTTTCCAAATTTTTCTGATTTGCGGATGAAAATCCACAATACAAAAGCTTCAAAAAGCACTACGGCTATTTCTCCGCCCAGCCACCCGCCGGCTGAGTTGAATAAGCCCATAATGCCGAACCAGAAAACCGGCAGCGAAACGGCATTGCCTACCAAGGCCCCGGCCAAAAATTGTTTTTTCATCGGGTAGCGGAATAACAAGAGCAGCAGCATCAACACGGTTAGTTCGGTGGTAAATGTAATCAGTGCTGCCCTGAGAAAAGGATAGGGACTATCCTCGCGGAAAAACCAGGATGTTTGATTTTTCAGTTCAATCCGGTCGTTATAAACAGTAACCAAATAATGGGAGCGGAAAGCAGTTTTGCGGAACTGGGGACTGAGCAGCGTATCGTTTTCGAAAATAAATAAAAGACGGTGAAAGGGACGGTAAGAGTAAGCCGTGGAACGGCACTCACCTGAACCAGAGCACCGAAATCCTTCCAGGCCTTTTTTCATCTGTTCATGCAGCGTATCGGCCGCCAGAACCGCCTCTTCGTAATCATACTGCAATTGATGGATGGCCAGTGGTTTCTGAAGCCGATCTCCTTCATACACCACCGTGAATTTCATGTGCGGTTTAGGCCCCGCATCTGCACGTGAACCGAGGCTAAAGAATAATACCGCAACGGTCAGAAATAGCGTATAAATCGGTTTCATGCCCTTAAAGTTATTCAAAATGCAATACCCGCCCGAATTCATCCCGGAATTCTTTTTCGTACCCGGCGAGCGTGTTTTCAGGCAGTCCGGTCATGGGTCCCCAAAAGGAGGCCAGTTCAGTTTGGATATCTTGTATTTTCGGGCGGTTGAAATAAAGCATGCCCGTACGGCGGATAAAAAAATCGGCTGGTTTTATCACCTGTTCAAAAAGAATCGTGTAATACAATTCAGCCGCCGTAATCGGATTTTTCAGGGTTCTGTTCTCGTTATACAGTTCGTAGGCGATATCGATGACGTCTCCGCTCTCCGAACCATATTTTTCGAACAAGTCCTCTAGCTGGGAGGTCGAATGTGGAATTTGGCCGGCTGCATCGCGCAGCTTTTCCAGAAAAAACTTCCGTTCTGTGAATGCGGCCCCGCTGAGTGAAATATCTGCCGTAAAGCATGGTTTTGTTTTTGGCTTTAAATCGGGGTTTACCGTTAAAAAGGCATCCACGCTTCGTTCGGCCATTTTGCGGTAGCCGGTCAGTTTTCCGCCGGCAATGGTCACGAGACCCGTAGGCGAAATAAAGAGTTCGTCTTTACGCGAAATTTCCGAAGCAGATTTTCCCTCTTTACCGATGAGCGGCCTCACGCCCGACCAGGTAGATTCTATATCGGATTCCGTCAGTTTTGCATCGGGGAAAATGGCGTTTAGCGCCTGAATCAGATAGTTTACATCTTCTTTTGTTACATTCGGATTGTCTGCCTGCGGGTAATAGGTATCGGTGGTTCCGGCATATACCGATCTTCCGCGCGGAATAATAAAAATCATGCGGCCGGGATCCTGTTTCACATCGGCATAAATAGCGTGGCTTATGGGCAGTTTTCGGAAAGGAAAAACAAGATGAACACCTTTGGAAAGAACCAATTTTTTTCCTTCCAAAGATTGGTTTGCTTTCCTGATTTCGTCAGCCCATGGACCGGCTGCGTTTATAACACCCTTTGCCTTTATTTCCAAAGGCTTTCCGCTGATGTGATCTTTCAGGGAAAAGCCCGTTATTTTTCCGTTTTGGTAGGTCGGGTTTTCAGCCTGAAGGTAATTTAGGGTAATCGCACCGTATTTTTCTGCGGTTTTAATCAGCGCCATGGTCAGGCGTGCATCGTCTGTGCGATATTCGCTGTATAAAGCTCCGCCGATAAGTTCCTCTTTATTCAGCGATGGTTCCAGATGATAGGTTTCATCTGCGGTGAGCATTTTTCTTCGCTCTCCCGGTTTCACGTCGGCAAGCCAATCATACAGGTAGATGCCTGCCGAGGCTTCCCATTTTCCCAGTGATCCGCTTTTGTAAAGCGGAAGTAACATTTTTTCGGGAATGACCAGATGCGGGGCATTTTTTCGGGCAATGTTACGTTCTCTGCCCACTTCGCGAACCAGGCCTATTTCTAAATTTTTGAGGTAGCGTAATCCTCCGTGGATGAGTTTGGTGCTTCGGCTGCTGGTGCCGGAGGCATAATCTTCCTTTTCGGCAAGAATGACTTTTAAACCGCGGGATGCCGCATCCAAAGCGATACCTGCACCGGTAATTCCGCCGCCTATGATAAGCAGGTCGAATGTTTCTGCCGTGGCGCGGGTCAGTTTATGATTTCGGAGCGATAGGGCAGTTTCGCTGAGCATGGCCTTCCGGGTTAACTGAATTCAAGTAAAAAGGCCTTCAGAAATTCGTCAATTTCTCCGTTCAGCACTCCCTGGGTATCGCTTGTTTCACAATCGGTCCTCAGGTCTTTCACCATTTGGTAAGGATGAAGCACATAACTGCGGATTTGGGATCCCCATTCGATTTTCTTTTTTCCTGCCTCCACCTTGTCACGTTCCTCATTGCGTTTGCGCAGTTCCATTTCATACAGCATGGATTTCAGCAAACTCAGCGCATTTTCCTTGTTCTGCAGTTGGGAGCGTGATTCCTGGTTTTTGATTACGATTCCCGTAGGCTTGTGATGGAGCCTAACCGCAGTTTCTACTTTGTTCACGTTTTGCCCGCCGGCACCTCCCGAACGAAAGGTATCCCATTCGATATCGGAATCTTTTACATCAATGTCAATGGTATCGTCTATAAGCGGGTACACATACACGGAAGCGAAAGAAGTATGGCGTTTGGCATTGGAATCGAACGGCGATATACGCACCAAGCGGTGTACTCCGTTTTCGGCCTTAAGATATCCGTAGGCATTTTCTCCGCTGATCTGCAATGTCACGGATTTTATTCCTGCCACGTCGCCTTCCTGCAAATCCTGTTCAATCACTTTGCAGTGGTTTCTTTCGGCCCACATGATATACATGCGCATGAGCATGGAAGCCCAGTCGCAGCTTTCCGTGCCGCCCGCTCCAGAAGTAATCTGAACGATGGCATCCAACCGGTCTTCGGGCTTGGAAAGCATTTTCTGCAATTCCAAATTTTCCACGTGTTTTTGCGCAGTTGTAAATTGAGCGAAAAGTTCAGCCTCCGTGGCTTCTCCCTCCTTAAAAAAATCGAATAGCACGGAAAGGTCATCCACCGCAGCGGTAGCCTCATCAATCGCTTTGATTTTGGCTTTCTTGGTATTCAGGCTTTTGGTTATCTCGCCGGCTTTTTTCGGATTATTCCAAAAATCCGGATCCAACGTGATTTTTTCCTCCTCGGATACCCTTATTTTGAGCTCATCGACGTCAAAGTGACCTCCCCAACGCGTCCAGGCGTCCGGCTAAGTCCTTGATCTGTTCTGCCGTAATGTTTATCATGCTGCAAATATACTTAAGGTTTTCGGTTTTTTTCTTTTTCCGGTTTCCCTTCCAGCAGGTTCACAAATAATTTTATGGCACCTTCATGTCCGTAGGGAAGTTGTCTGAAAAATGACAGACCCGTATAAAAATAATGCCCTTTTCCATATGCGGCATGCACCAGCATGCCTTTCCGCTTTTCTTCTCCACGGTCATTTCCCTCCAAGAGGTCGTTATATTCATTGGCTACATCTGTGAGGAAATACAAACCGCGTTCCTGCACCCATCCGTTAAAGTCGTTTTTCGAAATGGGATTGGGATGATGAAAAACAAAATGTCCGGGTTGGGTTATTGCTAATTCAGCCTGTTCTTCGGTTATCCGGTTGCGGCTGATTTTGAAGGGATAGGGTCCTGTCGGATCGGCTGCCAGGTTTCCCGATGTGTTATATTGCACTACGAGCCGTCCTCCGTCATATACAAAATCCATTATTTCTTTTCGCTTCATGTTGAGCTGGGCATTGGTGTTAAATGCTCGCACCCCCATTACCAGCACGTCTATGTTGTTGAGTATTTC
>JBIJBG010000140.1:0-5650 GCA_044345355.1 Flavobacteriales bacterium | reverse complement strand
GATTGCGAAACATCAAAGAGACGGATAAAATTACGGTCATGGGAGATGAATCCTGGTTGCGATTCAGAAATTTTGATCCTGACTATTATAATCACGTTAATTTGCATGTACCCGTAACCAACTTTGTTTCGAACGACATCGGGGAACTTCAGCCTTTCGTCAGATCTTTCACAGACAAATTCAAAACTTCTCCCGAGGTATATGCTTACAAAGGGTTCGATGTGGCCTGCTTTGTGACGGACATGTTGGCTCTCTACGGCAATTCCCTGCCCGAATGTATTTCCTTCGAAAATCCCCGTTATACTCTCGCACCTTTTCGGGTAAGGAAAATTTCCGGCGGCGGTTTTGAGCAATATGGTGTGTCGGTTGTTCGTATTTCACATTATAAATTACGTTTGGAATCTTATTAATCGAATAATGGTAAGGGGCATATTCAGGCAAATAAAATGTTATTCCTTTCTGGGGAGTTCCCTGCTCGTTTCTTTACTCCAAAACGAGGCAATGGCCCAGTGCCTTTCTGGCAATTGTTACGCATTCGCCACGATTTCTTCCACACAGATCTGCAGGGGGCAATCCATTACCCTCGAATCAGAAGGCGGGTCGGCAAACTGTAGGAACAGGCTGGCAGACCAATAACATCAACGTGATGTTTAACAATCCGTGCGGCCCCAACGGGGTTGACGGTACTCCGTATCTTTGGTTCGGAAATACTTCGGGTGCAGGCCAACGGAATTTAACCACCGTGGATTTTAACCTCACCGGCGGAGGAAATATCAGTTTTGACTTTCGTTTTTCTATTCAGGGCCAAGCCTCGCCCTGCGAGGGGCCGGATGAAAGTGACGAGGGGGTATACTTTCAATACTCCACTAATGCAGGTGCTACGTGGACAACCATTTTTTATTTCGACCCCGATATCAATAATGTCAGCGGCGGGGCTACGTCACCTTATGTCACCTGGGCTGCCTATTCTTATCCCATTCCTGCGGCCGCTCAAACTCCCTGTACCCGTTTTCGCTGGAATCAGGAGGTGGTTTCAGGAGCTACGTTTGATCATTGGGGACTCGACAATGTTTTTATCGGAGGGCCACCGCCTGATCCTAATTCCGTTGTTTTCCAGTGGCTGGACGGCTTACCAGGCGGACCGGACAGAATTGAGGCGCCAACGTCTTCCACGAATTACATTCTCATGTACGGGAATTCGGCAGATACCTGTTATGACACCGTAGCCGTGACGGTTTTTGATGTGCCGGTTGCCGCAATTTCAGCCAGTCCTGTTCAGGCATGTCTGGGTGCTCCCATTCAGTTTGATGCATCCGGATCCACTTCTTCCACGCCTATCAATAACTACAAATGGATTTTTAATAATTCGGGTGTAGTCAACCAAACCACTACGGTTCCTACCACCGGCTTTCAATATCCCGTCGTCGGAAATTTTAATTCAGGGGTAATCGTTACTTCCGGTTTTTGTTCCGATACAGCCTTCGTACCCGTAACCGTAACCAACCCGCCGAGTATCAGTTTTTCATTCCCCACACCCGTATGTACGGATGCCATATTTAACTTGGATGCTTCAGCCTCTACGGTGGCGGCTCCGGTCACCATAAGTACCTACACCTGGGATTTAGGGAATGACGGTACGGTGGATATCACTTCTAATCTGCCTACTGCTCAAACCTCCATTTCCCAGCCCGGAAACACACCGATAAAATTAACGGTTACTTCCTCTGCAGGGTGTTCTTCATCAGCTATCCAAAACATGGTGGTTTTCGATATTCCGAATGCTGATTTTACGTTTAATGATGCCTGTATCGGAGCTGTTTCCCAATTTACCAACACAACATCCGGAACGGCTACACAGTGGAGTTGGAATTTCGACGGTATTCAGACTTCCCTGCAACAATCTCCCGGCTTTGTTTTTCCGGGTGCAGGGAATTATATCGTTACTCTGATTGCCAATAACGGTAATGTGTGTTATGATACGGTTTCGTATCCTCTTGAAATTAAAAATACCGTTAATGCTGATTTTTCATTTAATTCACCCTGTACCCTGACCGGTGTTTTTCAGGATAATTCTTCCGTTCCGCCTTCCTCAGACGGAGTGATTGATTCCTGGAACTGGAGTTTTGGGAATGGAAACACGGCCAACACCCAGAATCCGACACATGTTTACGGGGGCAACGGAATTTACCCGGTCACCTTAATCGTGGGTACTGATCGCGGATGTCTCGACACCGTAACGTATCAGGTACCCAGGTATGCCGTTCCCATAGCTGCATTTTCAGCCGCACCGGTTTGTTTCGGAGAAGTAACCCAGTTTGCCAATTCATCATCCGTGAGTTCAGGCAATGTGGTTACCCATCAATGGAGTTTCGGCGACGGTTCAGAGTCCGATCAGTTTTCTCCTTCCTATAGTTTTGATGCAGACGGCTTTTATGATGTGACGTTGATCGTTATCACCGAAAACGGATGTGCCGATACCTCAGAAACTTCCTATCAGGTATATCCGCAGCCTGTGGCCAATTACTCCGCCGATCCGGAAGGTTTTACGGATATGCTTAGTCCCGAAGTTCAGTTTACCGATCTTTCTACCAACTCTGACAATTGGTTTTGGACTTTTGGTACTTCGGGTTCTTCTACCGATCAAAACCCGCTCTTTTCTTTCCCTTCTTCCGGCTCTTATGATGTTACTCTGGTTGCCGGAAACCAATACGGATGTAAGGCTGCTTACACCCAGAGTTATGAAGTGCTTCCAGCCTACAACTTTTATGTACCCTCTGCATTTACCCCCGATGATGAGGATGATTTTAATCCCATTTTCAGGGTGTACCATACCGGCTTGAAAGAGCTTTTTTTTACGTTGCATAACCGTTGGGGAGAAGAAATTTTGACTACCAGAGACCCCGATTTTATTTGGGATGGCACTTTCCAGGGTAAAAAAGCACCTCAGGGTATTTATTCATATCGTGCATGGGTTCGCGATTTGGAGGGTAAACAATACGATTATACCGGTCAGGTGTTGTTGCTGTATTAATCGGTTTTTCCGCTTAGATTTGTCCTAAATTTTTTTGCATGGAAATTATTTCCCGGGAAATGCATTTTAATCGTGAAGGCATTACCGATCAGGAGCTGCTGCATCTATATCGCCACCTCCTTCTGCCAAGGCTCATAGAAGAAAAAATGCTCGTACTGCTCCGTCAGGGCCGTATTTCAAAGTGGTTTAGCGGAATAGGGCAGGAAGCCATATCCGTAGGGGCTACTTTGGCTTTACATCCTGATGAATTTATTCTTCCCATGCACCGTAATCTGGGTATGTTTACGGGTAGGGGTATGCCTGTTTGGCAATTGGTGGCCCAATTTCAGGGTAAAATAACGGGTTTTTCTCAAGGTCGTGAACGTTCGTTTCATTTTGGAAACCGCGATTATCACTTGGTTGGAATGATCTCTCACCTCGGTCCCCAGCTTGGCATTGCTGATGGAATCGCCTTGGCGTCAAAATTAAAGGAAGAAAAAAAGGTAACCTTGGTTATATCCGGTGATGGAGGAACCAGTGAAGGTGATTTTCATGAATCGTTGAATGTGGCGGCAGTATGGGATTTGCCTGTTATATTCACTGTTGAGAATAATGGATACGGTTTGTCCACTCCGAGCAATCAGCAATTCCGCTGCGAATATATTTCCGATAAGGCCAAGGGCTACGGCATGGAGTCGGTCATCGTGGACGGAAATAACATTTTGGAGGTTTTTACCACCGTGAAAAAATTAGCCGCTTCCATGAGGGAAAATCCCAGGCCCGTACTCCTGGAGTGCCTTACTTTCCGGATGCGCGGCCACGAGGAAGCATCAGGAACCAAATACGTACCGAAAGAATTGTTTGAACGCTGGGAGAAGAAGGATCCTGTGAATAATTATGAGCGATATCTGGTGAACGAGGGAATTTTGGATGAAGCTTCGGTACAATCGATTCGTTCTGAAATAAAAGGGCATATTGCTTCCGAGGTGGAGAGAGCTTTTGCTGAGCCGGAACCTCAGCCCGATGTGCAAAAAGAGGTGCATGATGTTTATGCCCCGCATATTCATATTTCGGTGCAACCCCAAAAAACGGATAGAGAACTTCGTTTTGTAGATGCGGTTTCGGAAGGCTTGCGCGAAGCCATGCGTAAACATCCTGATTTGGTGTTGATGGGGCAGGATATTGCCGATTATGGCGGTGTATTTAAAGTGACGGAAGGATTTTTGGAGGAATTCGGTGCCGCTAGGGTACGCAATACGCCACTTTGTGAAAGTGCCATAGTGGGAGCCTCGCTGGGCTTGTCTATTAAGGGAATGAAAGCCATGATGGAAATGCAGTTTGCCGATTTCGTCACATGCGGTTTCAATCAGATTGTGAATAATTTGGCTAAAATCCATTACCGTTGGGGCCAACATGCCGATGTGGTTGTGCGTATGCCTACGGGGGCAGGTGTGGGAGCTGGACCTTTCCATTCCCAGAGTAATGAGGCCTGGTTTTTCCATACACCGGGTTTAAAGTTAGTTTATCCCGCATTTCCGGCAGACGCTAAAGGACTTTTGACAGCCTCTTTTGAGGATCCGAATCCGGTACTTTTCTTTGAACATAAAGCTTTATACCGTAGTGTTTCAGGCCCTGTTCCTGAAGGTTACTATAATTTGGAAATAGGGAAGGCTTCCGTATTGCGGGAAGGAAGTACGCTTTCGTTGGTTACGTATGGATTTGGTGTGCATTGGGCTTTGGAGTGGATGGAGAAAAATCCGCAGCACTCCATTGAGCTGATTGATTTAAGGACCCTGCTGCCCTGGGACAGGGAAACCGTATTAAATTCGGTAAAGAAAACCGGAAAAGCCATGATACTTCATGAGGATACATTAACCGGCGGTATCGGTGCTGAAATAGCTGCCGTTATTACGGAGGACGCTTTTTCCTACCTGGATGCCCCCGTAATGCGTTGTGCCTCTCTGGATACGCCCGTGCCCTTTGCTTCCGGGCTGGAATGGAATTTTCTGCCTAAAAACCGCATAGAAGCAACCCTGAAAAGGTTAATTGATTTTTAGTCTGGAACAAAAGCCGATCGTGATATTCAGCATAGGGGCGGATAAGCAGAAAAAAACATGGATAGATTTTTCTGTTTATCCGCATTTGCTTTTACTCCAAATTACTCCATTTGGTCACGGACATACACTCCTGAAAAAGAGTTGACTGGTTTCGATTCAAAACCAAACACTCAGGAAAATGGGGGCTTCCTTACGCCTATCGTCAATAATTATTTAAAACTTCAGAAAAGGAATAAATCGTGGTGTTTTCTTTTGGTAATTTTTGTACTCGGGATATTTTTCGGCCGAGATTCCTTCACTAAAATCACTACTGCCTTTAAATAAAATCAATAATAACATGGCGCCGGCCAGGCTCCAGTTAATCCATCGTCCCGTGGCGGATACGCTGAAAAAATAAAAAACAACCCAAATGGCCTGTTCGCAGGTATAGTTTGGGTGTCTGACCATTTTCCAAAGTCCCGTATGCACAAATCCTTTATCGTAAGGTGGTGTCAGTTTTTCTCCTGCATTCAGGCGTCGGTGTTTTTCCGTCTGAAAATTCCACTGCTGCTGGTCTGCAATAGTTTCAATAATGACTAGGCCT
>JBIJBG010000022.1:0-18791 GCA_044345355.1 Flavobacteriales bacterium | reverse complement strand
AGCTTCATTTTTGCAGTAAATTTATTCTGATGTCCATTTCTGTCAGTCATATTACCAAACTCTACGCGGAGCAAAAAGCGTTGAACGATGTTTCGTTTGAAATCCGTTCGGGCGAGGTTGTCGGGTTTCTAGGGCCCAACGGAGCGGGAAAATCCACGATGATGAAAATCCTTACCGGATACATTCCCCAAACCGAGGGAAAAGCCACCGTGTGCGGATTTGATATAAATGAACAGGCTGAGGACGTAAAACGATCCGTAGGTTATCTGCCGGAAAACAACCCGCTCTATGGGGACATGTACGTGAAAGAGTATTTGGAATTTGTGGCAGGAATTTACGGGATTAAGAACAAAACGGCCAGAGTGAAAAACATGGTGGAAATGACCGGCCTGGGTCCTGAGCAGCACAAGAAGATCGCTCAACTCTCCAAAGGATATAAACAACGTGTGGGTCTCGCACAGGCCATCATCCACGATCCAAAGGTCCTTATTTTGGATGAACCTACCTCGGGCTTGGATCCTAACCAATTGGCAGACATACGAACACTTATTCTGGATCTGGGAAAACAAAAAACCATCATGCTTTCCACCCACATCATGCAGGAAGTGGAAGCTATATGCGGAAGGGTCATCATCATCAATAAAGGGGTATTAGCTGCGGATGATTCCATGCATGATCTCAGAAAAAACAAAATCAGTACGCAGGCCTTTTATGTTGAATTTGACAAATCCGTTTCTGCCGATAAATTAAAACGTATTCCCGGCATCCTACGGGTAGCCCATGCCGGCAATCACGACTATCATTTGGAATCTCCGGCAGATCAGGATATACGTGCGGCACTATTCCAATTTGCGGTACAGGAGGGACTTACCCTGCTCACCGTAAATAAGCACGAACAAAACTTGGAAGATGTTTTCCGCAGCCTTACCGGGAAGAAAAAATAATTTACGGAATCAACTCAAAATTGCGGTATTCGAAAAATCGCTTTCCGGTAAGCCGCTCCAGCCCCTGAAGAAAGGAGTTTTTCAATGAAAGATTTTTTTCACGCACGTCGTAGCTGAAAGCCCAACCCACATTGCTTATACGTTCTTCCATCACTGCCGGGTGAGTGCCTGAAAACCGTTTCAATGAATCCACTCGGGAGTAATCAAAAACAGAAGATTCTCCAGTCATGGCTTTCACCTTATCATCTGAATGCCAAAGCCGGTGAAAAAACTTTTGTTTTTCCTGCTGCTTATCGGGTGGTTTCACCCAGCCATAATGAAAAATTGCCGCATCCGCTTTTTTCACTTTCAATTTGCGGCCTTCTTTTCTAAACCCCTGGGCGTCCTTCCAGCTCCGGATGCTTTTATCGTTCCGGATGATGCGGATTTCATTTCGGTACCAGCGACGGCTGTCCCCTACAAAATCATACGTGGCATAAAAATGCAAGTAATCAAAAAGCAGGCCTTCCACCTCGGGCATTTTCAACCATTTTTCCATAGAATTCCGGACAGGAATGAGGTATTTTTCATGCAAAATTTCATCAGCCTGAATGTAAAAAGCCCAATCACAATCCGGAGAAACAGCATCAAGCGCTTTGTCGGTTTCCACGGAGAGAACGTGTCCGCCCTGCCGCAGTGAATCGTCCCATACGGAGTGAATAATTCGAATCCGCGGGTCACCGATTGAGCGGATTAACGGTTCCGTTTCGTCATCCGAATCTCCCAGACAGACCACAAACTCGTCGCAAAGCGGCAACACGGAGAGAATGGCTTCTTTTATCGGATAATCAAATTTTACCGCATTGCGGATGAAGGTAAAGCCCGCCACTTTCATAAAGCGAAGGATTGCATTTCGCACAAACGTGCGTACACCCCACCCTGTCGGGAGAGACTTTCGTGTGTTCCCCGTTCCACAATTTCCCCTTTCTGCATCACGATAATTTCATCCGCATGCCGAACGGTACTGAGGCGGTGCGCGATAACCAGCGATGTCCGGTTAGCCATAAGATTATTCAACGCTTCCTGTACGGCACGCTCACTCTCACTATCCAACGCCGAAGTGGCTTCATCCAGAATAAGAATGGGAGGATTTTTATACAAGGCCCGCGCAATGGCTATACGCTGTTTCTGCCCGCCGGACAGTTTATTTCCGCCTTCACCCAGGTTGGTTTCATAGCCATGTTCCAGCGCCAGGATAAAATCATGTGCATGAGCATTTCGTGCCGCTTCCATCACCCGATTCATATCAACCACGTCTGATCCGAAAGTGATGTTCCCTATCACGGTATCATTAAACAATACACTCTGTTGAGGAACAATTCCCAACAAATGACGCAAATGCCGTAGCCGGATATTACGGATATCCGTTCCGTCTATCGTGATGCTTCCCGATTGCACATCGTAAAAACGGGGAAGAAGATCGGCCAGGGTACTTTTTCCCGAACCGGATTGACCTACGAGTGCCACCAATTTTCCCTTGGGAACGGTTAAAGAAACTCCTTTGAGAATGGTTTCCTTTTCATAGCGAAAAACAACACCCTGATACTGGACGGCATCGGTAAAATCGGATTTATCCATGGCTTCATGGGCATCTACTATTTTCTCTTCGTGCTGCAGGAGCTCTTCAATACGCTCCAGGGAAGCCAGCCCCTTTTGAACGTTATAAAAGGTAGTGGTAATGGCTTTGGCCGGCGAAATAAGTTGCGAAAAAGTGAGGATGTAGGTAATGAATGTCTCGGCATTCAGATTACCTCCCTCCCCGGCAGATTCTAGAACCATTCTTCCGCCGATATACATGACGATAGCCACTACGATGGAACCCAAAAATTCACTCATGGGGGATGACAGTTCTCTCCGGTTGACCATTTTCCGGTTCTGGGTTAAAAACGCATGATTGAGTGCATCGAATTTTTTAAAAAGGAAACCCTCCGCATTGAACCCGCGGACAATTCGCGCACCCGTAAGTGTTTCTTCCGCAAGTGACATCAGGCGATCTACTGAAGATTGTCCCTCGTGCGAAGTCTTTTTAAGACTCTTGCCTATCCGCCCGATGATGAATCCGCTGACCGGTAAAATCAGAAAAATAATCAGCGTTAATTTCACGCTGATTAAAAACATAAAAATCAGGGTCACAATAATCATGAGCGGTTCCCGGATCATGGAGGTAAGTGAATTCATAATGGTCCATTCTACCTCGGCCACATCGCTCGACATGCGGGTAAGTACATCGCCTTTTTTGCGGTCTGAAAAAAACTCAAGAGAAAGGCGGTTAATTTTAGTATATATTTTTTCCCGGAGCGTAAATATAACACCCGTCCGCACGGGGGTAAGCACATTAAGCGCAAAGTAGCGGGTAACATTTTTCAGAAAAAAAAGAATAATAAGCGTCAGACTTACGTATAACAATGCGGTCTGTTGCCCCTGCTCCGTTTTCACCTGCTGAATAACTGCAATCAGATGCTGAAAAACGTTCTGTGCATCCCCTGAAAAATCGGCCATTGTATCATTAGCCTCTCCCCGGTCGAAAATAATATTGAGAAATGGAATGGCCATGGTAATACTGACCACACTGAATATAGAACTCAATACGATCAGGACCGTATAAGCCGCAATTCGGACCCGATATTCTTTTACCAGCGCAAGTATCCTGAATATGCCATTCATGCTAAATGCCCATCCCTTCAAAAGCGGTTATTTTCTGTCGCCATTCTGCCGGCATGGAAAAAGGTTTATTTTCCAAAAAATCATAGCAAACCATTACGGTATTACCTTCTGCAAAAACTTTTCCTTCTTCTTCAATCAGGTAAGACATTACAAAGCTTTTGTTACCAACCTGAGAGCAGCGTACCTTCACCACCGGCTTATCCTGCAAAAAAAGCGGAAACCGATAATCTACCTCCGTACGGGCCAAAATAATGCCGCGCGATTTCCAATCAACAACATCTCCAAGCACCTCTTGAAAATAAGCCACCCGGGCCAGCTCAAAATAACTGAGAAAACAGGCATTATTTACATGACCTAATGCATCGGTATCCGCAAAACGCAGTTGCAGGGGTATCATAACATGAAAAGTGCTCATGAAATGGGATTTAATGTTATGCTGAAAATAAGGGTACTGTTGATATCACGGCCATAGCTGAACTTTTTCAGCGCATCAAAAATGTTGCCTGCCCTGAAATACGAAGTATGAAGCTCACCGTCTCCCTTGAGGGTCCACTGGATGGTGTAAGATTGATCAATCTCCTTGCAATTCTTGGCATATTTCAGCATGTCGTACAAAGCATCCAGCTTACTGAAGCCTTGTGCCGTATGAAAAAGGAAAGATTGATGGTGTGCCTGATTAACCGTAATCAGATCCAGTCGGATTACCTCCCCTGATTCCGAAAATTCCCAAACCAAATTTTCCAAGGGCATACTCAATCTGTCGGCAATTTCTTTTTGCAGACGGGCAATTTCCACATTCAAATTCTGGGTAATATCAGCCATTTTAAACGTCGAGTTTTTCAAATTCTGAATTAGCACTTCTGTACTCAGGTACCGCTTCCTTGATGCATTTAACAATTTCAAAGTTATCGTTTGTGGCTAACTTGGAAGCAATACGTTCCATTTTACCATCTATTTCCGTTTTATGATTTTCAATCACCCGGGTAATCATGATTTGCGGATGATGGGTTGGCAGAGTATTTTCTCCTTCATTCATGAGCTCTTCATATAATTTTTCTCCGGGTCTGAGTCCCGTATATTGTATCGCAATTTCAACTTCCGGCATAAAACCCGCCAGGCGGATCATTTTTTCGGCCAGCTGCCGAATTTTAACCGGTTTACCCATATCGAAAATGTAGATCTCTCCTCCGTTGCCCATACTTCCGGCTTCCAACACCAGGCTGCAGGCTTCGGGAATGGTCATAAAGTATCGGGTAATTTCAGGGTGGGTGACGGTAACCGGTCCACCTGCTTCAATCTGGGCACGAAATCTGGGCACCACGGAACCGTTGGAGCCCAGCACATTGCCAAATCGCGTGGTGATAAACTTGGTATTTGAAACGGCATTAAACGATTGTACGTACATCTCGGCCATTCGCTTGGTAGCGCCCATCACATTGGTAGGATTAACGGCTTTATCGGTGGAGATAAACACGAAACGTTCCACCCCGTTCGCGTCGGCCAAATCAGCCAAAATTTTGGTTCCCCATGTATTTACCCTCACGGCTTCGGAGGGATTTCTCTCCATCAGGGGTACGTGCTTGTAAGCAGCAGCATGAAAAATAACCTCAGGCTTATGGATTTTAAACAGGAGCCGCATTTTTTCATCATCGGTAATATCTGCGATACACAGATTGATTTCCGATTCCGTATGTATCTGATGGAGCCTGACATCCAGTTCGTGCATGGGTGTTTCTGCCTGATCCACCAGAATAAGTTTCTGAGGTTTAAACTTTAAAAGCTGTAATGCCAATTCACTGCCGATAGATCCGGCTGCTCCGGTAACTAAAATGACTTTGCCGCCATATACATCAAAGAGCAATTCCTTATTAAGCACGATGGGTTCGCGTTCCAAAAGATCTTCAATCCGCAGATTACGGAGTTCTTTCGGATTTAGATGCCCGCTGATCCACGACTTAATGGACGGTATATTTAAAATTTTAATGCCGTGTGCCAGCGCATTTTCGGCAATGCGATTGCGTTGTTCCGAAGAAATGGAATGTTTGGAAATGATCAATTCAGCTTCGGGGAATGCATCGAATACTTTCTCTGCCTGATCGGGATGCCAAATGCGTACATTTTCAAGCTTCAATTTATTCAGCCGCTTATTTTCATCCAGAAAAGCGACCACCCGGAAATTATGTTCCAATGCACTTTCCAGAGTGCGTTTGGTACTCAGGCCTGTTTCACCCGCTCCGTAGATGATGACGGAACGAATACTGATGCCGGAGGCGGTAATCTGTTTAAAAATCAAACGCACCAAAAGACGGATACAAACCAGAAAAAAGATACTGACCAAAAATTCGATGATGATGATGGAATAGGGAATTAAAAAAGCTCCTTTCCAAAGCCGATAAACGGGGTTTAACAAGGCCAAAAATGCACTTCCGAGAAACACCGTCAAAAGAAGCCTGAACACATCGGGGGTTGCCGTAAAACGGATGCGTACACGGTAAGTTCCTGCCACGATAAAGCCGAACAGACGTATTCCCAAAACGATACCGAACACCTGACGGAACAGATTGATTTCAGAGTCAGGAACCTTAAAATTAAACCTCAGTTGATAAGTAAGCAAAAGAGAGAAAAAACAAACTACCAGATCCATCAAAAGGATGAGACCGGACGGAGCAGCTATGGTTTGCCATTTTTTCAACGAAACAAAAGTAACGTATATCGGCTCAGTAAAACAAATACAGGGCAATAAAAAAAGCCTTCCCGCAAAGGAAGGCTTTTGAAAAAAAACAGAATACTGCTTATTGCTTGATGAATGCTTTAGTGAGTACGCTTCCGCCTGCAGTTACACGCAATGTGTACATACCGGCTGCCAATGAAGAAATATCGAGAGCATTTTGCGAAGTTCCCGCACTCATGCTGATTTGCTGAACGGATACAATCTGACCTTGTGCATTTACGATGGTAAAATCAACCAACTCGTCAGCAGCGATAGTCAGGGATGTGTTCAACACATCAGTGGCCGGGTTCGGATAAACCCCAAATACTACTTCTTCTCCTTCAGCATCCTCGATGGAAGCCCAACCGGCAGACTCTGCCTTGGGAGTGAAACCGTAATTTTTTTCAGAATAACTTCCGCTGGCGGTGAAAATCAAATCTCCTGCCTGATTTCTGAGACGAATGTATCCATTACTGAGTAATCCGTCACCATAGCTGTCTGTAACGCGGAAATAATAACACTGATCTACGTTTAGGTCCACTTTGTAGGTGTATGTGTCATTATTATCAGAGGAAGCATATTGTTTCTGCCAAACCGTTTGCCCTGAACTGGTGTAAAGACGGGCGAACACTTCACTGGCATATCCGTCCAGTTTAACTTCAATATCATATTTATCTTCATTCTGATCTTCAGCGGCCACGATAGCCTGCGTCAGGGTTCCGTTGGCAGCGTTTCCATCTCCGTTTGTAGTGACTTCGATAACCAAATTTCCTGATGTGTTACCAAAATTCAACGCTCCAAAGTCGATATCCGTAGCAGCATAAGGAGCCAAATTACCGCTCCAATTTTCTGTTCCCAAAACGGTGGTTCCTCTTTTGGCCGTTAGGGTAGCGGAGGTAAGATTAGAAGTTCCCATGTTCTGAATGGTTACTTTCGTAGCCAGATCTCCACAGGAAATCTTATCCCCTTTGTAAGCAAATGTAGCTACGTCCACAGCCTGCGTAGCCACGGGACAAGTAGATGCTTTTGCATACACCTGGGCAACACTAAGACCGGTAGATATCCTTTCTACTCTGCGGTTGGGACAAATCAGGAATAGAGTGGGAAAAGCACCAACACCATAAGGAGTATTTACCGCACTCGGGCTGGTCGGATTGGCCATGGGGTAGGGCGTTCCGCTCAACCAATTACCCTGGGTATTACCACCAAGTCCGTTCATTTGCTGATCACCTGTCTGTGCATCTCCTTCCCAAAAGATTACGCGCAACTCATTAGAGCCTTGTGGTCCGTAGGTATTGTACAAATCTTTCAACTTGTTGCTTTCGTGATAGGACCAGCATGGAGGACACCATGTGGCGGAAACATCTAAAATTACCGGCTTATCCGCATTCAACTCTGTATACAAGTTAAAAGGAACCTGACCATTATTGAGGGGTGTGGCCGTGAAATCAGATGCATAAAGCCCTGACACGATTTGCGCTCCAGCAAATCCTGCAAAAGCCATTGCCGAAGCAAAAAGTAATGTTTTTTTCATACTGCGTTTATTTTAAAAGATTATCAAATATATAATTTATTCAAGAACAAAAAAATATTTACCCGATTTTTGATAAAATCAAAATAATACCTGGTTTACCGCTGCTTTAATTCCTTCCACGCTAAGCCCATATTTTTCCAACAGCTGATCAGGAGTACCGCTTTCCCCGAAGGAGTCATTTACCCCTACCCGCTTCATCTTCACCGGAAATTCCTCCGCAATTACGGCCGCCACGGATTCTCCCAACCCTCCTAAAATATTGTGTTCCTCACAGGTAACTGCTTTTCCCGTTTTACGGACGGAAGTTAGGATGGCCTCCCTATCCAATGGTTTTATGGTGTGAATATTAATTACTTCCAGCGAAACACCCTGTGAAGCCAACTCTTCTGCTGCCTGCAAAGCCAGCCAAACCATGTGACCGGTGGCAAAAACGGAAACATCGGTTCCTTCGCGAAGAAGCTGTGCCTTGCCGATTTCAAAATGAAAATGCTCCGGTATGAACACGGGCCATTTCGGACGACCGAAACGCAGATACACAGGCCCCTCATGCGCTGCAATGGCAAGTGTAGCCTGTTTCGTCTGGTTATAATCAGCCGGGCAGATTACCGCCATGCCTGGCAGCATTTTCATGAGCCCGATATCTTCCAGGATTTGGTGGGTAGCCCCATCTTCCCCTAAAGTCAAGCCGGCGTGTGAGGCACATATTTTTACATTTTTGCCCGCATAAGCCACGGATTGACGAATTTGATCGTACACCCTACCCGTGGCAAAATTGGCGAATGTACCCGCAAACGGGATTTTTCCTCCCACGGTGAGCCCGGCAGCAATGCCGATCATATTTGCCTCGGCAATACCTACCTGAATGTAGCGATCCGGATTTTCCTTGATAAACGTGTCCATCTTTAATGAACCGGCCAAATCGGCACAAAGAGCAACCACATCGGGATTGGTGCGGCCCAGTTCGGCAAGGCCGTCTCCAAATCCAGAACGGGTATCTTTTTCGCCAAGTTTAGGAAATAATGACATGATGAAATATTTAATCAGACTTAGGAATTAATAATCGTTCAGGCTTGTCGGTGAGAGTTGAGCCAGAGCAGAAGCCAGCTGCTCATCATTAGGTGCTACTCCGTGCCATTTATGCGTTCCCATCATAAAATCGACACCAGAGCCCATTTCCGTATTCAGGAGTATCATCACCGGCTTTCCTTTGCCCGTTTGGGCTTTTGCATGTAACAAGACCGAAATGACGGCATTCAGGTCATTACCACGCTTTTCTTCCAATACTTCCCAACCAAATGCTTCGAATTTTGCCCTCAGACTACCCATCGGAAGCACATCATCGGTACTTCCGTCAATCTGTTTGCCGTTCACATCCACGGTAGAAATAAGATTATCGACTTTTTTTCCGGCGGCAAACATGGCTGCCTCCCAAATCTGCCCTTCCTGAAGCTCCCCGTCGCCATGCAGCGAATATACCAGATGCTTATCCCCGTTCATCTTTTTCGCCAATGCGGCACCGACGGCCACGGACAAACCCTGACCGAGAGAACCGGATGCCATCCGCACTCCCGGCAAATGCTCATGTGTGCCCGGATGGCCCTGCAGACGGGAATTTAACTTGCGGAACGTGGCCAACTCCGATACGGGAAAATAACCCGACCGTGCCAACACGCTGTACCATACCGGAGAAATATGTCCGTTGGACAGAAAAAAAACATCTTCCTCCCTGCCGTCCATCTGAAAAGGGAGACGGTGGTTCATGACCACTTTGTACAGTGCCGTAAAATATTCTGTGCATCCGAGCGAGCCACCGGGATGACCGGAATTGACCGCATGCACCATGCGTAAAATATCCCTTCTTACCTGCCGGCAGAATTCCTGAAGATTATCGGTTGAATGACTCATGAAATTGGCTTAATTACGATGCACAAAACTACCGGAATCCGAATGCCCCGTTTTATTCTGTTGAAAACTTTTGAAAGTATGCTTACGCCTAAATTTTTAAACGATAATCCGAGTCATTACCAAATTTGGCTAATTTTACGTGAATATCCAAAATTTATGGGTGAACACATTATTCTGACGGAAGATAAAATCAGGCGCATGACAGAGCGCATGGCACACGAAATAATGGAGGAGGTCTATACTGAACAGGATGCTGTTCTGGCAGGCATTTATCCGAACGGACCTTTACTTGCCGAAAGACTGAAACTGCTCATTGAGGCCCGCATTAAAACGCGTATCCATTTAGCTGAAATTCACCTGAACAAAGAAAATCCGCTGTCAACTCCCGCAATGCTTAAAGGCCTTCCGGAAGCTGCCTGGGAAAATAAAACGGTTATTCTGGTTGATGATGTCATGAATTCAGGAAAAACTACAGCCTTTGCACTGTCTGAATTATTAAATCGAAACGTATCCAAAATAAAGACGGCCGTACTGGTGGAACGCAACCACAAAGATTTCCCCATACAGGCCGATTTTGTGGGATACTCACTTTCCACCCACCTGCACGATCACATTGAAGTGGTTTTGGGAGAGAACGACAAGGCCGTTTTGAGATAATCGACCTGACGCTATTTTTTCACAGCATCATAAAAAACTTCCTGTATCCTACCCCGGATATCTTTATTCATGAGTAGTTTATTCTCTGCATCCGGATGAATCCGGTTGGACAGAAAAATAAACAATATACCGGTTTCCGGATCGGCCCACGCCATGGTTCCCGTAAAGCCGGTGTGTCCGAAACTCAGATAAGAAACACAATCGCAGGGTGTCCCTCTTCCTGATGGATCCGGCCTGTCGAAACCCAGTGCACGACGGTTACCCTGGGCACAAAAACGACATTTGGTGAATTCCGCGACGGTATTTTCACTAAAAAAACGGGTACCTCCGTAGGATCCCTTATTTAAATATAGCTGCATCATTTTTGCCAGATCGTCCGCATTGGAAAATAGTCCCGCATGACCCGCCACGCCGCCCATCATGGCAGCTCCCTGATCGTGTACATATCCGTGAACCAATTGCTTTCTCCATACGGAATCATATTCGGTGGGTACAATCTGCTCCTTCGCAAATCGTTTCAGCGGATTATATCCGCAGATATAGGCTCCGAGCGGTTCAAAAAAAGTACCGTTCACATACTCATCCAGACGCTTCCCGGCCCATCGTTCCACCGCAGCCTGCATAAAGTAAAACCCCAAATCGCTGTACACATATTTTCCATGCTCCTGAAGAGTTGACGCAAACATCTTAATAAACATGGAATCACGGTAAGAACTCAGGATATACATCCCCCGGGCCACCTGAGTCGATTTTTCGGGAGTAGGTTCCGTGGAATAAAAATGCGGCAAACGGTTGTTTTGTGCATCAAGGGTAGCTTTATAGAAGGGTATCCAGGCTTTCAGCCCGGCCTGATGTGTAAGAATATCCTCCATGTTCAGATTCTCTTTATTGGTTCCCTGCACCACCGAAACATAATCTCCGAACTTACCGTTAAGCTTCAGCGCTCCCGTATCATACATTTTCATTACAGCAGCCAGGGTGGAAGCAATTTTAGAAACGGAAGCGATATCATACAAATCGGTAAGCTCTACTGCCCGATTTTTCTCATAGGTATGATGGCCGAAGGCCTTCCGATAAAATACCTGCCCATTTTTGGCGGCCAAAATCTGACAACCCGGAAATGCCCCCAGCTGTATTCCCTCTTCGACAATCTGCTGCACTCGGTTCAATTTTTGAGGGTCAATGCCCAACTCTTCAGGCAATACATACCTGAAACGCAAACCATCCGGTGAGGTAAGTCCGAATCCCGCCCGAAATGTCTCGGATAGAGTTACCGGTAATACCCCCTGAGCTCCCATTCCACCGAAAATGATCTGTGCCGAAGCTTCCGCAAAATAGGAGTTGTTCTGATAGCTCAGCAGCAGCGCCGAAAGTCCGTTAATGGGAGGTAAACCCTGAATAGCATACGGAGAAGCAAAAACATTCAGAATGACCCGGTGTTTTTGCGAAGCCTGCAATAAAAAGGCCTTTTCCGATTCGTTTATCTTAAAACTTTTCCAGGGGTTTTTGTCCGACTTGTGCACACTTACAATAACCGGATCATAGCCTTCAAGCGCCTTCAGTACAGATTCTGCATCTGTTTGTGAGAAGGCATCCCTCAGCGTAAATACCTCCATGGGAGCATACAATTTCAGCGTATTGGCAAACACGTCCAGGGTATCGGAACCAAGGCGCACGAGGGCCAACTTTTTCTTGTCCAGTTCCCGGATAGGCACTATTTCATTTTCATTGTGCAGGAGCGTGATGGATGCAGATGCCAATCGGCGGTTTATGAGCTGAGATTCGCGTGAATTCAAGCTAGCACCAATTTTGCGCATATCGGCCGGTTGGTAAGCATGCAGGCCCAATTTGAATTTTGCCCTCAAAACACGCCTGCATTTTTCATCCAATTCCCCCCGATCCAACTCGCCCGTTACAAGGGCCTCTTTTACCATCTGTATTCCCAGAGCCAGATCACCCGGCATCAACACAATATCTACCCCGGCCTTCAGCGCCTTCACATCAGCCACACCCTTTGCGTGATTTCCAGCCACGCCTTTCATGTTCATGGCATCGGTAAAAATTAACCCGTCGAATCCGAGTTCTTTGCGTAATAAATCCTGCACGATCTTGCGGGAAAGCGAAGAAGGCAGATTCAAGGTACTGTCCAATTCAGGAATAAAAAGATGGGCAACCATAATACTGCCCAAACCGGATTGCGCCAACCTGCGAAAAGGAAAAAGCTCCAGAGAGTCAAGGCGCTTGCGGTTAAAGGGAATAACGGGCAGTGCCTTGTGTGAATCCTTATCGGTATCGCCGTGACCCGGAAAATGCTTTCCGCAAGCTAATACACCGTTATCTTGAAGTCCTTTTATGAAGGCGGCTCCCAAGCGAACCACATTTTCCCGATTATCACCAAAAGAACGGGAACCGATTATGGGATTAAGCGCATTATTGTTAATATCCAAAGAGGGAGAAAAACTGACATTCACTCCGATGCGTTTGAATTCATTCGCCATACGGGCCGCAAGACTAACCACCAACGACTCATCTTTTATGGCGCCCAGTGTCATCTGCCACGGATATTTTGGCACACTGTCTAACCGCATGGCGAGGCCCCATTCGTAATCGCCTGCAACGAGCATGGGTACACGGGAAATCTTTTGATAGGTATTGGTAAGCGAAGCCTGTCTGCCCGGAGTTCCCTGAAAAAAAATAACTCCGCCAGGCTGGTATTGTGTGATGAGGGCGGCCACCTCTGACTCGGCCTTGGCTCCCTTATTGGAATATGCCGGAATCATGAATAGTTGGGCTATGCGTGCATCGGGAGATAATGAAGCAAAAACGGAATCCACCCATTCGGCTTCGCGGATGGATTGATTTTGGGCAAACCCCGGGATTAAACAAGAAAATAGGAAAAGAAAAACTAAAGAAAAACGGAGCAGTCTGTTCATGTGTTCAAAGTTACCTGGAGCAGTTGTTAATATGGATTAATCATTCGAAAAGAAATTAAAGGGAAATTGTTAAAAGCAAAAATCAGGCTAAAACAAATACATTTGTGTTGCGTTAAAACGTATTGTAAAATCATCCGCTCCGTATGTTATTTTCCCGTTTTTCCATTTTCAAACAAAAACAGCCCAAGTCCTTTACCTACACGCCCAGATACTACGATGAGGAAGAAAAATCACAGCAGGACATCAGTCCTGAGCTCAGAATCCGACAGGCATTCGGAAGCCTGGAAAGAGCCGAAAAAAAAACCTATCGGGAAAAAATGGACGAACGGCGTCTGATGGGTTCTTACGATACGCATGCGGCAAGGAAAAAAACAATCTATCTCCTTACCCTTTTGGCCGTAATTGCCGTTCTTTGGTTTTGGCTAAACTAAAAGGTTCTTCGGCTAACGGAGCGATTGATTACCTTTGAACATATTTCCATGAGCGATATTATTTCCATACTTCCCGATTCGGTGGCCAACCGCATTGCCGCAGGAGAAGTAGTTTCAAGACCTGCTGCGGCAGTCAAGGAGCTTTTGGAAAACGCCATAGATGCCGAGGCAGATAAGATTCTGCTGACAGTAAAAGAAGGGGGAAAATCCCTGATTCAGGTCATGGATAACGGCAAGGGAATGTCTGAAAATGATTCAAGGATGTGTTTTGAGCGCCATGCCACCAGCAAGATTAAAGATCCCGAAGATATTTTCCGCATTACCACCAAAGGGTTTCGAGGGGAAGCCCTGGCTTCTTTAGCGGCCATTGCCAAGGTTGAATTGAAAACACGGCAACGGGAAAGCGAAACCGGAGTACGGGTGCTGGTTGAAGGGAGCGAATTTATTTCCTCTGAAATCTGTTCCACTCCGATAGGAACCGTCATTTCGATAAAAAACTTATTCTTCAACGTACCCGCACGGCGTAAGTTTTTAAAAAGCGATGCGGTAGAGAGTAAGCATATAGTAGAGGAATTTATCCGGGTAGCACTGGCCCATCCTGAAATTGAATTTGAACTGGTCAACAACGGCCAAACCGTTTACAAGCTGGAAAAAGGCAATCTGCGGCGCAGAATCGTGGGAATTCTGGGCAATAATTACAATGACAAATTGGTCCCCGTAGCTGAAGAAACCGATATTATATGCATTTCCGGATTCATGGTAAAACCGGAATTTTCGAGAAAAACACGGGGGGATCAATACTTTTTTGCCAACAACAGGTTCATTAAAAGTCCTTACCTTCACCATGCGGTGGAAGCCGCCTTCGACGGACTAATTCCCAAAGATAGTCATCCCGGTTATTTCCTCTTCCTGGATATTGCTCCTGAAGAAATTGATATCAACATACATCCCGCCAAAACGGAAGTAAAATTCAGCGAAGAAAGAACCATTTACCATATTCTCGGCAGTGCGGTGAAACAAGCTCTCGGGAAATTCAACATCGCACCTTCACTTGATTTTGAAAGAGAGACCTCTTTCGATTTCCTGCCCCTGAAAGATCTTTCTGAACTGTCCGTTCCCAAAATTGTCATCAATACCGATTACAATCCGTTCAACACGGAAAACAAACCGGCAAGGCGAGAAACAGGCTCTCTTCCGGAACCTACTCCCAGAGAAAAAAACAACCTGAGAAATTGGGAAAGTGTGTACGCTCCACAATTTGATCAGTTTGAAATCCCGTCACCCTCCTTTTCACCTTCTGAAAATCAAGACGAAAAAAAAGAGACGGAGGCCATGTTCCACCCGGAAGAAAATGACGATTTTCTCCGTTCATCCTATTTTCAGCTTGAAGGACGGTACCTGGTCACATCCATCAAAAGCGGCCTTGTCGTGATTGATCAGCACCGGGCCCATGAGCGGGTCATTTATGAGCGGTTAGTTAAAAATACGGAAACGGGAAAAAGCCATTGCCAGCAGTTGCTTTTTCCGGAAACCATTGATTTTAATCCTGCCGATTTGGAATTGATAAAAGAAATCAGGGAAGAGCTTGCCGCACTCGGGTTTGATTTGGAATTATTCGGTGGAAATACGGTCATCGTGCGCGGAATTCCCACCGGTCTCAACGAAAATAATTGCCGCGAATTGCTGGAGGAGATGCTGGAGAAAATCAAGCACCAATCAGCCGAACTTAAATCGGATAAACAAATGGCGGTGGTCCGCTCCCTGGCCGGCAGGATGGCCGTGAGATCGGGAACACGGTTGGGCAAAGCAGAAGCAGAAACCCTTATTGCCGATTTGTTCTCGTGCACAAATCCCTACAGTTCACCAAGTGGTAAACCCACCCTGCTCACGCTCAGTCTGCAAGAATTAAACGATAAATTTTTACGCTGATTTTTATGAATAACGAATACTTACGTCCGGGGCCATTTTCTTTCCTTCCCGTAATCGTCAAAAATTTATTGATTATCAACGGGCTTCTTTTTCTGGCCATGCTCACCCCGGTAGTATCTCAATTTGCTGCCGAATTTCTGCCGTTGTACTACTTCGAAAGTGATTTATTCATTCCTACCCAATTGATCACTTACCAATTTATGCACGACGGTTTCGGCCATCTGTTTTTTAATTTGTTTTCCCTATGGATGTTTGGCAGTATGCTCGAAAACATGTGGGGACCCAAAAAATTTCTCTTTTATTACCTGTTAAGCGGTATCGGAGCCGGGGCACTTCACCTGTTATATACCTGGCTGGGCATTCATGTATTCCCCAACCTGCAGGGCGGCGGCATTTTGGTGGGCGCTTCGGGAGCGATATACGGCTTACTCGTGGCTTACGCTTTTCTTTTTCCCGACAACTACATTTACATTTATTTCTTTCTCCCGCTGAAAGCCAAATACTTCGCCATGATTCTGATGGGATTCGATTTGATCAGCGGTATTTTTTATTCCCAGTCGTCCAATGTGGCCCATTTTGCACACATCGGCGGTGCCGTTACCGGAATCATATTGCTCCTGATCTGGAAACAGAAAGGAATACTCTGGTCGAGGTGGCGGTAATTTTTTAGCTGTTGGTAAAAGCGACATCTACTTTTCGTAACTTGTTCTTTTTTAATCCTATGAAATTACCAAGAAAAGAAGTTCGCCAAACCCTGCAAAAAATAGTCAGGAACAGTCCACTTTCTCAACAGAATCTCCTGATTATAGCCCTTGTGCTGTCTGTTGTATTCATCACTTTCCGTATTCTGTTGCTCAGTCTTCCTGAGGCAGCCGCCCAAATGAGCGCCTTTTTTCAGATGCCCGCGCAATCCCAATTTTTGTTGGTAAAACCCTGGACGCTCTTGGTTTCATTTGTATTTCATTCCTCTTTTTGGACATTTCTTTTTACCATTTGGGGATTCATGGTTTTCGGCAATCTCAGCAGCCAGCTCTTTTTTTCGGAAGACCGCATGACCCTTGTCCTTTTTGTTGCAGGAGGAATTCTGAGCAACGTAATATTTGCAGCACTGTCGGCACTTCCTATGCTGAGCCCGTGGATGTACGGCTCGAAAATATACGGAGCCGGAGGAGCCGTGATGGCCCTTATGACCGTGGTGGCATCCTTTTATCCCCATTACACCATGCGGATTTTAGGTATTTGGGCCCTGCGCCTGAACAGGCTGATGCTAATCCTCATTCTGCTGTCGGTTTCGGGTATGTTACTGCGGTGGAATACCGGAGTGAATCTTCAGTTGCTTTCGGGTACATTGACCGGAGCTCTTTTTGTTTGGGGCCTGAAAAGACTGGGGCCGCTGAGAAAACAGATGTGGACTGAAGAATCGGATCAAGTGGTTTTCAGGAAGCGGGAAACCCTGATTTTTGAACCGCCTTTCAGAAAAGAAAAGCCTTTATCCGACGAAGAATTCAACGAAATCAAGAAGCGGAAAGCCGACTATCTGGATGACATCTTGGACAAAATCAACCAAAAGGGCATGAAAAGCCTAACAAAGGAGGAGTTGGACTATTTGAAGCGCTACGGAAAAAGTTAAGCAGAGAGTGTCACCAATATCCGTATCGGTCAATCTTACCTAATATTAATTCTCCAACCACAATAATTTTCTACTTTTGCAACAATGTTGCAAAAGAAATTAATCCGTATTCTATTTGCCCCGTTGATTCTTACTGTCTGCGCGTTTCCCTCCGTAGGTCAAAGCGTTTTTTTTCTTACGGGTACGCTTAGCGACAACGTTTCGGGAGAACCCCTTACGGATGCCCATGTGTACTTGCACGAATTGGAAAAAGGAACGGTCAGTGACTCTAAAGGCAGATTCCGATTCGACGGACTGAAAGCCGGACGGTACCATCTGCACATTACCCTTCTGGGTTATGCGCCCCGCATGGAAGATATTCTGCTGAACGGCAATACCGATTTGGGAAATCTGCAGCTGACGGAAGCCGGCTCAGAAATGAGGCGGGTGGAAGTGGAAGACAGCCGCTTCCGGACTACCAAAGAAGAAACGGCACAATCCATAACCGTTCTGGACCGTGATTTTCTGGAACGAAATCCGGCGAATACCCTTTCCGGAATCCTGTCCAAAGTACCCGGCGTACAGGCCGTAACCACGGGAACGGGAATCGCCAAGCCGCTGATCAGAGGACTTGGATTTAACCGCGTAGCTGTGGCCGAATACGGACTGAAACAGGAAGGACAACAATGGGGAGCCGATCATGGACTGGAAATAGATCAATATAATGTAGAACGGGTAGAAATCATCAAAGGTCCGGGGTCGCTTATTTACGGCAGCGATGCCATGAGCGGCATCATCAATATAAAACCGGTACTGGCCATAAAGCCCGACTTGCTGCAGGCGGGAGCCCTGTTTACCTACCGGTCGAACAATGACCTTTTTGGATATTCCGCACATGCCGCACTGCAGAAAAAAGGCATTTTATTCAAAGCCCGCTTTTCCGGTCAGGATTACGGCGACTACCGGGTACCCGCGGATAACTTTACATACAATTCCTACCTGCTGCCCATTTTTAATAGACGCCTGAAAAATACGGCCGGCAAAGAACGGAATGCATCACTGACCCTAGGTATGATGAAAAACTGGGGATACTCCACCCTTTCCGCGTCCTTTTACCAATTGCAGGCCGGATTTTTCCCGGGAGCCCACGGAATACCGAACGTAAACGATTTAAGCCAGGATGAATCGGCCCGAAACCTGGATCTTCCCCGGCAGGAGGTAAGGCATATCAAGGTGGTATCCAACTCAAACATCAACATCAAAAAACACTGGTTAGAAGCCGACCTCGGCTATCAGCTCAACCTGAGGGGCGAATATTCCGAACCGCACACCCACGGCATGGCTCCTACACCTTCGGGAAACAAAGAGCTTGGGTTTGCCCTTCATACACTCTCCGGAAACGTGAAATTCCATCACCATATTTTTTCCCGATTCAA
>JBIJBG010000139.1:0-5696 GCA_044345355.1 Flavobacteriales bacterium | reverse complement strand
CTAGGTTCTGCAAAAGAGGTACTTTCAGGTTTTCTCCACCAGCCGAAAACCAATGAAATAATGACCAGAAAGAGAAACATGGCCAGAAAATAGAACGGCATGGTGGCGGCGGGTTCCATTTTTTTTTGCAAAAACAGGGCATCCGTTTCCAGCGCACTTCCCTGAAACGTAATAAAAAGCGAGCTGAAGATGTTGTTGGCCGCATGAACCCCCAGGGCAATTTCCAACGATTTGTCTTTAAGGGTGATAAAGCCGAGCAACAGGCCAAAACTCAGGTAATAGGGAAACATCACCCAAAATCCGAATTTTTCCACTTCGGGATTCCAGCTGTGCATAAGGGCAAATAAAACCGAGGTAATCAGAAGTGCGGGCCATGTGCGGCGAAAAAGCAACCCGAAGCCCTGCATCAGATATCCCCTAAAAAACACTTCCTCAAAAGAAGTTTGAAAAGGCAACAAAAAAACGGAAATGAACAGTAAGACAATGAAATTCACTGGATGAAACCGGAAAACATAATTCTCTGAATCCAACAAGTAAAAAAGACCTTCAATTCCGAGAGTAAGCAAAAAATAAATACCGAAACCAATCAAAATACGCTTCCAGCGGACGGATTTGTATGGGGTAATCAGTGTGCGGAAAGGACGGAGGTGAATGAAGCGGATGACCAGAAAAATACCTGCCAAACCGATGAAAAAAGCGGAAATGGCCAAAACCAAAAACAAATTCCGGCTGAAACCCGCATCCAAGACTGCCGACACCTCAGTGAGGGTTTCCGCATGCAGCCCTTTCAGTTGGGCAAAAACCAGCAATGCCAGGCTTAAAGGGGCCTGTCCGAGCAGAAAGAAAAAAAGAATAATGACCGATCCTGCAACAAACCGACCTAAAGACGATTTACCGCTATTTGCCATGTCTACAAACGGATTCCCACTGACCTTGCAGGATACCTGTTCGGAAATTTCATTTTCAGAAGATGAAAGCATATCTGTTTCGCTTTATTTATAATCAAAAAGGCGCTTCCCCTTCCGGAGAAACGCCTCTTCGTATTTTGTCAATGCGGTCTGATGATTAAATTATGCCCTTTTCGGCAGAGCGACGGAGAGCCTCGTGGATTCCGACTTTATTGATGATGCGCATGCCGTGTGCAGTCACCTTCATCGTTACCCAGGTGTTGGCCTCGGGATACCAGAATTTCTTTACCTGCAGATTCGGGTTGAATACACGCTTGGTTTTAATATTAGAATGGGAAACACGGTTTCCTCTCTGCAATCCTTTACCGGTGATAACACAAACTTTGGCCATGACTCGTTTCTTTTAAATTGGGAGTGCAAAAGTAAATTATTGTATCATACAATCCAAAAAAACGCACAAAAAATAAATTTTCACCATAAAAACTAAAAGCAAATACCCCCGCATTAATGTGCCTGAACGGCCAAAACCAATGCCGTAAGCGCAGCAGTTTCCGTGCGCAGGCGAAGATCTCCCAGCGACACGGGTAAATATCCCGCCTTCAGGGCATTTTGAATCTCGGAGGCAGAAAAATCTCCCTCCGGACCAATGCAGATACACAGCTCCTTCTCTATCCCCAAAGCTTTTGCCAACGGAGTCTTGGTACCCTCGGCACAATGGGCCAGATAGGTTTTTCGGGTATTGGACTTCAGAAATTCGGAAAATGAAACCGGTTCATGCAATATCGGTCTGAAGGGATTCAACGACTGCTTCACCGCCGCGGATGTAACCCGCTCCCAACGCTCTAAATTGCATTTCACGCGTTCCCCGTGCTCGCAAAGAATGGGGATAATTTCAGCCACGCCCAATTCCGTAGCCTTTTCCAGAAACCATTCAAACCGGTCGTTCGATTTAAGAGGCGCCACCGCCATGGATACCTTAACCTTTCTTTCCGCGGTATGCATGGGCTGCTCCTTCAGGGTCACACCGGCCGATTTGTTCCCCTGCAGACGAAGAATCCCTTCAACCATTTTTCCTTTTCCGTCAGTAAGGCAAACCGTAGCCCCGTCGCGGAGCCGCAATACCCGGATGGCATGATGTGCCTCCTCTTCAGAAAGCTGCGTGAACGGAAATTGAAGGGTATCACTGAAAAACAGAATCATCGTGACAAAGGTATGTTCCTGCCACTTTCCGGAAGTGCCAATAACCCGAATTCCTTCAAAAAAACTTTCCGACCGGCTTTCCTTATCTTTGGGCACCAAATTAAAGCGATGGCAAAGATTACGGCGTCCACTCCAAAAGGTACACGCGACTTCTCTCCCGAAGAATTGTCCAAACGGAACCATATTTTCCAAACTATCCGTCAGGTGTTTGAATTGCACGGGTTCCGCCCGCTGGAGACGCCGGCCATGGAAAACCTGGAAACCCTCACCGGCAAATATGGAGAGGAAGGCGACCGCCTCATTTTTAAAATACTCAACAGCGGCGATTTTCTGAACGGACTGAAAAAAAACATCACGGATTATACCGCTTCAGGCCTTTCGTCAGAAATTTCGGAAAAAGCGCTCCGTTACGACCTTACCGTTCCCTTTGCCCGCTATGTGGTGCAACACCGGAACGACATCAAACTGCCTTTCAAGCGTTATCAGATTCAACCCGTGTGGCGTGCCGATAAACCCCAAAAGGGGCGCTACCGCGAATTTTACCAGTGCGATGCCGATATCATCGGGTCGGACAGTTTATGGAATGAAACGGAATTGGTACTCGTTTTCGATGAAGTGCTTTCCCGCCTCGGCCTGCCGGGTTTTACCATCAAAATCAATAACCGGAAAATTTTGTCCGGAATGGCCGAAGTCACCGGTATCGGTGACCGGCTTCCCTCCTTCCTTATTGCATTGGATAAACTGGACAAACTCGGCCGCGAAAAAGTAACCGAAGAACTTTTAAGCAGAGGATTTTCCGAGTCAGAAGCCCTCTCTGCCATGGATATGGCCTGCTTTCAGGGCACTCCTGATGAAAAAGTACAGTTTCTGAAAAAGAATCTCTCCCATTCCGAAACGGGCTTAAAAGGCATAGAGGAAACCGAATGGGTTTTAAACCAAGCCAAGGCTGCCGGACTCAAACGCGCCGCATTGGAACTCGACCTGTCGCTGGCCCGTGGCATCGATTATTACACCGGAGCCATATTTGAGGTGAAAGCACATGGCGTGCAAATGGGCAGCATCTGCGGAGGCGGACGCTACGATAACCTTACGGGAATTTTCGGTTTGGAGGGCATTTCCGGTGTGGGCATTTCCTTCGGAGCCGACCGTATTTACGACGTGATGGAAGAACTGCATCTTTTCCCGGATTCCCTCAGCCGCAATTTGCGCGTCATGTTCATGAACATGGGCACCGAAGAAGCAGCGGAAAGCCTGAAAATAGCCCAAAGTCTGAGACAAGAGGGAATTTCCTGCGAACTCTATCCGGATGCGCACAAAATACCAAAGCAGTTTGACTATGCGGAAAAGAGAGGCGCAGAATGGGTAGTCATTCTGGGTTCCGACGAACTGAAACAGGGGACAGTCTCCCTGAAGCAATTGTCATCAGGTGAAAAACTTTCGATGCCTTCTGGCGAATTACCTCATTTTCTCGGGAATAACTCCTGATAAAATAAATCATCTCATTTCATGGAAGCATTTCATATTAACGAATCCATCACTCCGAGGCAGATTTTAGAATTGGTACGCAGCGGTCAACCGATCCGTTTATCCGATGACGCCCTGCAAAAAATCACGCGATGCCGGGAATATCTGGAAACCAAATTACAACAGGAGAAAAAGGCGATTTACGGAATCAATACCGGATTCGGGGCATTGTGCAACACCATCATTCCGGAAAACGAGTTGGAAAATCTGCAGCGCAACATCGTGCTTTCGCATGCCTGCGGAACGGGGCCTGAAATACCGCCTGATCTGGTAAAAGCCATGCTGATTTTAAAAATCCAGAACCTGAGTCTGGGGCATTCCGGAATAAAGGCCGAAACCGTGCAGATGCTTTGCGAATTCTACAACCGCGCGATTATTCCCGTGGTGTATGAAATGGGTTCACTCGGTGCATCGGGCGATCTGGCTCCGCTAGCCCATCTTTCCCTCCCGCTTTTGGGTGAAGGCATGGTGTATTACCAAGGAAAAAAAATGCCCGCATCCGAGGCCCTGAATGCGGAAGGCCTTTCACCGTTAACACTCGGTGCCAAAGAAGGCCTGGCTCTGCTGAACGGTACCCAATTTATGGGCGCTTTCGGCAATTGGCTGTGTGCTGCCGCTGACGAACTTTGGGAAAAAGCCATGTATGTTTCAGCGCTTTCCTTAGAAGCGTTTGCCGGAAGACCGGAAGCGTTTGATGCATCCATTCATGAAATAAGGCCTCACAAAGGACAACTTCGTGCCGCTGAAACCATGCGGAAATGGATTTCAAGAAGCCGGATTATTGAAGCAACCGAGAATAAAGATGTGCAGGATCCGTATTCATTCCGTTGTATTCCTCAGGTTATGGGTGCTTCGGCCGATGTCATCCTGCAGACTGAGCACGTTTTTCAAACTGAAAACAGATCGGTGAGCGACAATCCGCTCATTTTTCCGGAACAGGATAAAATCATCTCCGGCGGTAATTTTCACGGCCAACCGTTAGCCATCCAATTAGATGCGCTCTGCATCGCCCTTTCCGAAATGGGCAGCATTTCTGAAAGGCGCATTTTCCGTTTGCTTTCAGGAAAGCGCGGACTTCCACCGTTTTTGGTAGAAAATGCCGGGCTTCACTCCGGGTACATGATTCTGCAATACACGGCCGCTTCCGTGGCCTCAAAAAATAAACAGCTGTGCACACCCGCCTCGGCAGACAGCCTGGAAAGCAGCAACGGACAGGAAGATCATGTGAGTATGGGAGCCAATGCCGCCGTAAAATGCCTGCAGGTTTTTGAGAATACCGAACGTATCATCGCCTTTGAGTTGATGACCGCGGCTAGGGCGCTGGAGTTCCGTGACAAAACAGGGCAATCTCCCGCTTTGGCCGGGCTGCTCGCTGATTTCAGAAAAACGCTGCCCCATGCAGCAGAAGATACGTATCTCCATGAAGACATGGAGAAAGCCCTGCACCATCTGAAAAAAATCTCCTTGGAAGACCTAAAAATCCCATGAAAGCCCTCTCCCTCCTACCGCTGCTGATTGCCGCAGGGTTTCTTAAAACTCTTGCCTGCGACTGCCCGATGCACCCGGGAAAACTGACCAAAGCCAAAACGGATTCTTTCGATGTGATTATGCGGGCCCGGGTTGAATTGCCCTTTCCCTGCTCGGGGAAAGAAAGCCAGACCCGCTTTGAGGGCATTGAACTATTCAAAGGGAAAAAAATACCCCGCATGGCCGACATCACGCACGACTGTTCCTCGGCCTGCCGCATGCCTTTTGAAAAAGGACAGGAGTGGCTTCTTTTCATCCAGGCCGATTCTGCGGGAAAAAATTTCCGGGTAACCTACTGTGAACGCAACCGGCCTAAACCCGCCGATTCCCGGAATGACGCATACACGCTCTACAACGAAATGAGTTTTGAGGAAGAACTGCTTTGGCTGCGCAGAAACATGCCTCCTGCATTTTTTCTGGAACCCGAAGCGGTCCAAAAAGTATTGGAGCAGGATTTAACCGTAATTGATCAAAACCGCGCCATACGCTATGCGGACAGCCAACAAAAAATACTGATTGTGGTGGGCTCGTTTACCT
>JBIJBG010000138.1:0-5712 GCA_044345355.1 Flavobacteriales bacterium | reverse complement strand
AAACTTTGCGGGAGAACTTAACTCCCTTTTTCACCATCTCCTCGCGAATAAGCGTAAACACTCCGTTTGAGGTCTTACCTTCCAGAATCACGGAAAGCTTTTGGAGCAGTTTATCTTTAAGCTCACCAAACAACTTGTCATACTCTTTTTCGAGCATTTCAAGTTCTTTTTTCTCTTCGGCTTTAGCACGCTTATCTTTTACAGCCCGTGAAAACAGTTTTTTATCGATAACCACACCAAACATGGAAGGTGGCGCTTTCATGGAAGCATCCTTGACATCACCGGCTTTATCACCGAAAATGGCACGGAGTAATTTTTCCTCGGGCGAAGGGTCAGACTCTCCTTTGGGAGTAATCTTACCAATCAGGATATCACCCGGTTTTACTTCGGCACCGATACGCACGATTCCGTTCTCATCTAAATCGCGGGTTGCCTCCTCACTCACGTTTGGAATATCGGCCGTCAATTCTTCAAGACCCATTTTGGTGTCGCGCACCTCCATGATAAATTCATCAATATGGATGGAGGTAAACATGTCATCGGAAACAATTTTTTCCGAAATCACGATGGCATCCTCAAAGTTGTATCCTTTCCAGGGCATGAAAGCCACCTGTAAGTTTTGGCCAAGGGCAAGCTCGCCATCCTCGGTAGCAAAACCTTCACAGAGCACCTGCCCTTTTTTCACTTTCTGTCCCTTCTTTACGATAGGACGAAGCGTAGTGGTTGTACTTTGGTTTGTTTTACGGAATTTAATCAGGTTATAAGATTTTGTATCATCTTCAAAACTTACCAATTTTTCCGTTTCATCACGGGTGTAGCGGATAGTGATGGTGCGGGAATCTACCGATTCTACCACACCGTCAAACTCGGCATTCAACAACAGACGGGAATCCCTTGCCACTCGCTCTTCCAAACCTGTACCTACAATTGGAGCCTGGGGCTTCAAAAGCGGAACGGCCTGACGCATCATGTTTGACCCCATGAGCGCACGGTTTGCGTCATCATGTTCCAAAAAGGGAATCAAAGAGGCCGCAATGGAAGCAATCTGATTAGGAGCCACGTCCATCAACTGAATGTTGGAAGGATCGGTCACCGGATAATCCGCTTCAAAACGCGCTTTTATACGCTGACTTTCAAAGTGACCCTTATTGTTCACAGGAGCGTTTGCCTGGGCTATGGTAGATGCTTCTTCTTCCTCGGCAGAAAAATAAATCGGATCTTCATTCAGTTGAACCACTCCGTTGTCAACCTTACGATAAGGTGTTTCAATAAACCCGAGACGGTTTATTTTGGCATATACGCAAAGCGAGGAAATAAGACCGATGTTAGGCCCTTCAGGAGTTTCGATGGTGCACAGACGGCCATAGTGTGTGTAGTGTACGTCGCGCACCTCAAATCCTGCACGCTCTCTGGAAAGACCACCGGGCCCGAGTGCAGAAAGACGACGCTTGTGCGTGATTTCCGCCAGCGGGTTCGTCTGGTCCATGAATTGGGAGAGCTGATTTGTACCAAAGAATGAGTTAATCACCGAAGAAAGAGTCTTGGCATTAATCAAATCTATAGGCGTAAACACCTCATTATCACGCACGTTCATGCGCTCTCGGATAGTTCTGGCCATACGGGCCAATCCAACGCCGAACTGATTGTAAAGCTGCTCACCCACCGTGCGCACCCTACGGTTACTCAGGTGATCAATATCATCCACATTGGCGCGGGAATTAATCAGCTGAATTAAATATTTAATGATGGAAATAATGTCATCCTTGGTAAGAATCCGCGTTTCCATGGAGAAGTTCAGATTCAATTTCCGGTTGATGCGGAAGCGACCCACTTCACCTAAGTCGTAACGCTTATCGGAGAAAAAGAGCTTCTCCAGCACGCCACGGGCAGTTTCTTCATCGGGCGGCTCAGCATTACGTAAAACACGGTAGATATATTCCACGGCCTCTACTTCAGAGTTTGTGGTATCCTTTTGCAGCGTGTTGTAGATAATCTCATAATCGGCTGAATTTACATCCTCTTTGTGCAGGATGATGGTCTTTTCACCAGACTCAAGAATCATATCAAGATGGTCCTTTTCCAAAATTGTTTCCCGCTCCAGAAGGACCTCACTGCGTTTAATCGAGAGCTGTTCACCGGTATCTTCATCCACGAAGTCTTCCACCCAGGTGCGCAGTACGCGTGCTGCCAGCTTGCGGCCCTGTAATTTTTTCAGATTTGCTTTATTCACCTTGATTTCATCAGCCAGGCTGAAAATTTCAAGAATATCTTTATCCGACTCAAAGCCGATGGCACGGAGCAGTGTGGTTACCGGTAATTTTTTCTTCCGATCGATGTAGGCATACATCACATTGTTGATGTCGGTCGCAAACTCAATCCAGGAACCTTTGAAAGGAATTACCCGGGCAGAGTACAATTTGGTACCGTTGGCGTGGCGGCTTTGACCGAAAAACACGCCGGGAGAGCGGTGCAACTGAGATACCACTACCCTTTCCGCTCCATTGATTACGAATGTTCCTTTGGGGGTCATGTAAGGAATGGTGCCCAAATACACATCCTGTACGATGGTTTCAAAATCTTCGTGCTCGGGATCGGTACAGTACAATTTCAGTTTTGCCTTGAGAGGCACACTGTAAGTGAGACCGCGTTCGATGCATTCATCGATGGAATAGCGCGGCGGATCAACGAAATAATCCAAAAACTCCAACACAAACTGATTTCTGGAATCAGTAATGGGAAAATTTTCGGCAAATACGGCAAAAAGGCCTTCATTGGTCCTGTTTTCCGGTGTAGTTTCCAATTGGAAAAAATCGCGGAAAGATTGCAACTGAATATCCAGAAAGTCCGGATGATCCACCACATGTTTCGCCTTAGCAAAACTGATCCTTTTATTTTCTGTCGCTTGAGCCAAGATAAAACGTATTAAAGTTATAAATCAAAAATGAACCCCCGTAAACGGGTAAAGACTTCTACCCAAAATTGGGTAGAAGCCTGACCGAAAAGATATAAAAATCTTTATATTACTTAACCTCAACCTCTGCACCGGCCTCAGTCAACTGTGATTTAACAGACTCAGCTTCTTCTTTGCTTACGCCTTCTTTCACAGGTTTCGGAGCTCCGTCAACGAGATCTTTGGCCTCTTTAAGACCCAGACCGGTAAGGTCTTTTACAAGCTTAACAACAGCCAGTTTGTTAGCACCGCCGTTTTTCAGAATCACATCAAATGATGTTTTTTCTTCTACCGCTTCGCCGCCTCCGGCTGCACCGCCTCCGGCTACCATTACCGCTGCTGCTGCAGCCGGTTTGATACCATACTCATTTTCTAAAATATCAGCAAGTTCCTTAACTTCTTTAACCGTTAAGCCAACCAGTTGTTCTGCTAAATTTTTAACGTCTGCCATTTTGTTTTGATTTAAAATTGAAATTGAAAATGTTGAATAACCTTTTGTTTTTTTATTAATTGTTTCTTTCTTCCAGAGCTTTCACCAAGCCGGCAACCCCTTGATCGCCATTGGCCTGAAGAGCGCTGAGGACATTCTGGATAGGTGATTGAAGCATGTGGATTACATCCGCAATCAACTCATCACGTGTTTTAATGTTCACCAGGCTTTCCAGCTGATTCGATCCCACATAACAGGCCTCATCAACGTAAGCTGCCTTAAAAACCAACTTATCGGTGGATTTCTGAAAATCCTTGATCAATTTGGCCGGTCCGTTAGGCACATCACTGGTAAAGATTGCCGTAGTTCCTTTCAGCTCGGAAAACAACGGAGAAAAATCTTTCTCAGATGCTTCCATAGCTTTGCGAAGAAGCGTATTCTTAACTACGCGGAAGGAGATGTTTTTTTCAAAACATTTTCTGCGAAGCAGATTCGACTTTTCTACGGTCATCCCTTCCGGGTTGGCCATGTAAACAATTCCCGAGCTTTTCAGTGCAACGGTGAGATCGTCAATGATTGCTTTTTTTTCTTCTCTTGTCATGACTTGTTCCTCCTTATCCGTTACATATTAAACTTAGATGAATCCAAACGAATACCGGGGCTCATCGTAGTGGAAATGTGAACACTTTTCACATAGGTTCCTTTTGCGGTGGAAGGTTTTAACTTTACGATGGTCGACAAGAATTCTTTCGCGTTGTCAGCGATTTTGTCTGCATCAAAAGAAACACGACCTACCGAACTGTGCACGATACCCGTTTTATCCACTTTAAAATCGATTTTACCCGCTTTCGTTTCGGTTACCGCTTTGCCCACTTCAAGGGTTACAGTTCCGGTTTTAGGGTTCGGCATCAAGCCGCGGGGACCGAGTATTCTACCCAAAGCGCCCACTTTACCCATTACGTTGGGGGTACATACGATTACGTCCACATCGGTCCAACCTTGTTTGATTTTTTCGATGTAGTCGTCTAGACCCACAAAATCCGCACCTGCTTCATTAGCTTCGGCTTCTTTGTCGGGAGTACATAGTACCAATACCCGAACACTTTTACCTATACCATGAGGTAGTTTTACCGATCCGCGCACCATCTGATCTGCCTTACGAGGATCAACACCCAGACGGACATTGATATCCACAGACTCGTCAAACTTGGCGAATGTGAGTTTTTTGAGAAGTTCAGCAGCCTCAGACAATTCATAAGTCTTGTTCTTATCAACAAGAGCCAAGGCTTTTTTTCTGTTTTTCGATACTTTTGCCATACTTACCTCCTCCGTTAATTTTTAGCAAAAGGCGGTTCGCCTTCCACGGTTACGCCCATGCTTCGTGCCGTTCCGGCCACCATTTTCATGGCAGACTCCACGGTAAAGCAATTTAAATCGGGCATTTTTTCTTCGGCAATCGCACGAATCTTGTCCCACGTGATCGAACCTACTTTCTTGCGATTTGATTCGGGAGAGCCTTTCTGTAATTTGATGGCTTCCTTGATCAACACGCCTGCCGGAGGAGTTTTCACCACAAAGTCGAAAGATTTGTCTGCATAAACCGTAATTAATACGGGGCAGACTTTTCCGGCTTTTTCCTGGGTTCTGGCATTAAACTGCTTACAGAACTCCATGATGTTGACACCTTTGGCACCAAGAGCAGGTCCGACCGGCGGCGAAGGATTCGCGGCGCCTCCCTTAATTTGCAACTTAATCATTGCAGCAACTTGTTTGGCCATTTTATGTGTTGTTTATATTAACCTGTTTTATTATCCTTCTTTTTCTACCTGAAGGTAGTTCAATTCTACCGGCGTTTTACGACCGAAAATTTTCACCATCACTTTCAGCTTCTTCTTCTCCTCGTTTATCTCTTCAATAATCCCACTGAAATTGTTGAAAGGCCCGTCGGTCACTTTTACCGACTCTCCGACCACATAAGGTATATTGATTTCCTCAGTGGTTTCGGCCATCTCATCCATTTTACCCAAAATACGGTTCAATTCGGAAGGGCGTAAAGGAACGGGGTTTCCTCCCTTTTCCGCACCTAAAAAATTAATTACGCCGGTCACATTTTTGATTACGTGTGGAAGTTCACCCACCAAAGCCGCTTCCAAAAGAATATATCCGGGATAGAGGCTTCTTTCCTTAATGGTTTTTTTACCGTTACGGATTTGATACACCTTTTCTATGGGAACCAAAATTTGGGAAACCAGATCTTGCATCTTATTTCGGCGGACTTCCAATTCGATATAATCCCGAATCTTCTTTTCCTGACCGCTTATGGCCCTCACCA
>JBIJBG010000249.1:0-3317 GCA_044345355.1 Flavobacteriales bacterium | reverse complement strand
GCTCCACGGGAAATGCCGATGATACGGCGGATAAAATTAAACTGATGTCCTACAATGTACAACTGTTTGGTCTGTATAATTGGAAAGATAACATAAGACACCGCAACGAAATGTTCCGTTTTCTGCGAAAAGCCGATGCAGACATTGCCTGCTTTCAAGAGTACTTTTATGAAGAAACCGATTATTTTGAAACCACCGATACCCTCACGGGTATTCTGGATGCGCCTCATGTGCATTTTGAGCCCGCCTCATCCCTGCACGGAACCCACCACTGGGGCGTAGCCACATTCAGCCGCTTTCCCGTGATAGGGCGCAGCAAAATAAAGTTCGACCGGAGCCGGGGCAACATATGCCTCATCACCGACATCAAAAAGGGAAAAGACACCTTGCGGATTTTTAACGTACATTTTGAAAGCAATCATCTGGAAACCGAAAAAATTGACCGTCTTGCCCAAGGCGACAGTACGGCCCGCATTTTGGCGCTGGATATGTTCAGGGCACTGAAAAAAAGTTACAAACGCCGGGCCGGCCAGGTAGAACTTGTAAGTAAAGCAATCGCAGAAAGTCCTTACCCCGTAGTGGTTTGTGGAGATTTCAATGACACACCCGTCAGTTACACCTACTCCAAAATAAGTCAGGGCCTTACAGATGGTTTTCTGCATTCCGGGATGGGACCCGGCTTTACCTATGCGGGAAAAATCCCCTTCCTGCGTATTGACTATATCCTGCATGATAAAAAAATCCGCTCTTCAGGTTTTCGGGTAATGAACGACAAAAAATTATCGGACCACTATCCGGTGGAATGTTATCTGGAACTTTAAGGGGTATCATACTTTTTTTTAAGCCTGTCCGTTTTGGTGTTGTAAGATTTCTGACGCTACAGACATAAGTTCAAGAAAATAATTTAAACCCCAATTTCATGCTCCGAAATGAATGGTTTGCACTTTTGCGCTCTTACCTGGAACATGGCGACTATCATCTGGCCATCAGACGCACCCTGGATGCCGCGTTCGACACCGACGACAAATACCTGATCCGGGAAGCCATCCGATGGGGTAATCGGGGCCACGATTTTCTGCATCGTGAGCAAATCCCCGACCAAGACTTTATCGAAAAGGGACTGAACCTTCTGACACAGATTGAGACTGCCAAGGCTTCTTCGGCCCCATACCTAAACGAAGAATGTGTAAGCGCTCAGGCAGTTTCCAAGAAATATACAAAAGGCGGATTCACACTGGAACCGCTTGATTTAAGCATACGCTCGGGCGAAATAGTAGGCGTGGTGGGCGAAAACGGAAACGGAAAAACCACCCTGCTGCGCATCTTATCCGGTGAACTGAAACAGGGAGCCGGAACGCTTCACTACTACTTTTCTGAAAATCAGGAAAACTCGCCTTACCAAATAAAACAGGAAGTTGCCTTTATTCCGCAACGGATTCCGCGCTGGTACGGCACCTTAAAAGAGAACCTCCACTTTTACGCCTCGGCCAACGGATTTTATGGTGAAGACAACCTGCTGATGACCGACTTTATGCTGGCCCGGTTCAACCTGACCTCTTTTGCCAACCACACATGGAACCGACTGAGCAGCGGATACCGTACCCGCTTTGAAATTGCCAAAATTCTCCTGAAGCGGCCTCGCTTACTTGTGCTTGATGAGCCTCTGGCCAATTTGGACATTAACGCGCAGCAGACCCTGCTGAATGATTTGCGGTTCATGGCGCAATCAGTCCACAAACCGCTGGGAATCGTGCTCAGTTCGCAACAACTGCATGAGGTAGAAAAGATCGCCGACAAAGTCCTCTTTCTGAAAAACGGCAAACTGCTGCATACCCAAAAACAAGGTTTACAGACGGAAACCGTGCTTGAAATGGAGATAAAGGCTACGCGCACTGAGCTTGAAAATGCCCTGAAAGAAATTTCCTGCACGATTAAATTCAACGGCGGATATTATGTAGTATCCTCATCTCAGGAAACTACAGCCGGCATCCTGGCTGTTTTGGTCAGGCAAAACCTGATTCCCGTTTACTTCCGCGATATTTCCCAATCCACCAAACGATTTTTCTGATGGCACTTTTTCAAAAAATCCAATTAAAGCTGCTGCTGAACCATCCCCTGCTCTTTAGTACCCGTGTGGTTCCCGCGATTATTACGGGCCTGTCCGTGAATGTGATTCTCTTTTTATTTTTTCTGGTCTCCCCCACACAAACAGAAAGCAATTCGGGAATGGCCGGCTGGACCGCCTTTCTGGTTTTGTGCAGTATCATAGGAATTATCATCTACCTCGTATTTCTTTTCCGGTTCAATCCGTTCAAAGTCTTCGGGAAGAAGCCTTTTTTTCAGTTTTTCCTTCAGGGATTGTATATTTTTCTATCCATTTCTTCCTTTATTGCCTGGCCCTTTATGCCCCGCATAGCCTCTTCCATAGCCACAGAAAGACTTTACTCGCGGGAAGAAATTCAGGCTGATTTTGAAAAAGCCTATCTGACGGCATATCAAATAGAGTACGACAGGAAATCAGCACCTTACCGTGCCGTGTCCATCCTGGTAGATACGATGCAATCGGATACCTTGTTTGAGAATTATGGTAATAACCTGATCATCGTAAAATCCTCCGATTTTATTCCTTCGGAACGATTCGAATACACGGAAAAAATATCGGAAAACAGCTATTTGGGCTATGAAAAACAACTATTAATCTGTACTGATTTCCCCTACGAGATTTCCCCTACCGAGGACTTCTCAGAAAAAATTTACCGTTCTCTTAAGGATGAAAAAATGAACCGTGAGCAAGGGGAAGCCATTCTCGATGGCATTTTCGTTAAATACATTAAAAATTACAACGGAGAAATTTTAGCAAAGGATTCCCAAATGCCATTGGAGGACTTTGCCTACATGGACGAATCACCTGTTTGCTCAAAATACCGTCTCAGCGAAATGTCCAGAGCTATGGACAAGGTATATAACCGGATAAATACGGCGAGGAATCTGGCCTTTTTGCTTCGCTCCTGGTTCTACTTTGGTCTTTACCTAACGGTGCTTATTCTCATTTTCCGCTACATGACCGTACGCACCTTTTTATGGACGCTGCTTGCCGGATTTTTGCTGTTTGTGTTTACGGTCATCTTCAGCATCATTCTCACGCCGGGTGAAAACGGAATAATTGAGCTCCTGATATTTTACTATCTGCTATGTCTTGGATTAGCCATTTCTATATTTTTCAGCAAATCCCGTCAAGTATTTGCCGGAATCGGCCTCAATTTGTCCTTTTTATTTCTTCACCTATTGCCCTTTTTACTGACTGCCTCTTTTTTCGC
>JBIJBG010000257.1:0-3147 GCA_044345355.1 Flavobacteriales bacterium | reverse complement strand
ATAAAGAAAGTTTCATGCGATCTGTTGAATGGATTGCTCTTGGTTTATTGACAGCATCTTCGCTCTTTTTCCACTCGGCACTCTATTACCGGTGGTATTCTCTGCCCGAGGAATAAAAATAGAAAAGAGTGGTTATCATTCCGGCTTTGACTCGCCGGGTTGGATAATTTCAAAATTATCCCTGTTATATACAAAAGCCACTATTTTCATGTGCTCGGGCTTCCATTCCGGCTTCAGCTTCAGCACCCATACTTTTCGGTACACGTTTCCCGCCTGTGGATTTACGGCAATATCTTCTCCCCAGATCGGACTCACATTTCCGCGTAATGTGTGATTAAACACATAATTTTCATCATGGTCATTGGGCAAACCCTGATTGTACCATTTCTGATCGCCGATTACGCTATCTTCTATGGCGTAGGCCGCTAATCGGAAATTGCCTGAAAGCGGATTAATAAATCCGGCATGCACATAAGCTATGATTCTCTCTTTTTCTTCATCATAATACGCTTTGATTCCTATCTGTGCATCGGCCTGAGGAGTATTGTTCAAAATGGCATTCACCCGATTGCTCCAGGCGTTGGGAATGGTATAATACACATTTCCCGTTTTTATACGGTTCACCATTCCGTTTGGCTGCCCGGCAGATGTAACGCCAAACTGGGTATCTATGGCATCGCCCACTTCGGTGCGATAATCCTCGGGATAGGTGGGCGGTGCGGGAGCCGCAAACGTCTCACCCGCATGAATGGCCACGCCGATCACTTTGCCGCCGGAAGAGGCAATCAAATTTTCCAATTGAATAGCCGCCGTGGGGCAGTTGCCGCAGGTATGACCGGTAAAATCTTCTATTAAAACCCGCCGTGGTTCTTCAGGATTAATGGAAAAGGCAGGAGAAGGAAACTGAAGCGTGTCAATACTGCTTACGCTCACTTCGGCATAGGGTGCATCTATTTTGTCGCACGAAAAAAACAAGGCCGCAAAAAGTAGAAAAAAGAGTCCGCTTGCACTTTTACGTATCATAATCAACAGATTTAAAAACTACCTACATACGAAAATGTGAGTCCATTGGCCGCAGGAACCGCACGGCAAACACCGCCTATACAAAGCACTCCGGCCCTCTGCCTTCCGTAGGACAGCGTAAAGCGATGATTGCCCATGTTATATCCCGCACTCACCAAAGGATAATTGACCCGCTTGGCCTTATTGGGATGACCAAAATTATACTGATTCATCACACTCACAAAAAATTTAGGCGCAAACGTGTATTCCAGCAAAGCCATGGCCCAATCCCCCTGATCCTGTTTGGTAAACAAACCCTGCACCTCCATGCGGAGCGCATGGGTAGTATTGATACGCCAGGTAAGATCAGCCACTCCGATGTGCGCATGCACAAACGGATCGTTGCTGAGTTGTGAAATCGTAAGCACCTTCAGATTCGCCCACAGGTTCATATACATGAGCGAAAGCTTCCATTTTTTATTAAACTTTTTGGTAATCTCAATATTAAAATCGTGGTAATATTCTTTCCCCAAACCCGCTCCGGAAGTATATCCGTATCGGTCGGCCAAAGTCAGTGAATCCGGACCATCCACATAGGTTATCTGTTTTCTACCCACGGTATCCAGCCCATATACCACGGAAGCATTGATATTGATGTCCATTCCATACTTTCCGCCGAGTTTTGACCCGCGGGGAATACTGAATTGAATATCGGCCTGTAAACCCTGCTCGCCCAAAGGCTGAACGGCATAAGGATAAATACTCGCTGCCAGATTATAGGTATGTTGTTTATTCAGCATGGGAATCCAGTTCACCAATTGCCGGTTCAGGTTCACCTCACGATCCGAACGAAAGTCAAAATTGTCAATCCTTTTCGCCTGCAGCGACACACCCACGTTGTCGGTAAAATAGGAGGCCGTAAGCAACGCCGCCGTGCCCGGTTTGTAGATGTAATTATTGGTCGAAGAAGGATCATTGATTTTGTACGCAAACTCACCGCTGAGATTAAATTTACCCACGCTCAGGTTGGCCCTGCCCGATCCCACGGCCACATTCTGAGGCAAGGGAAGCACTTCCTGACCGATTACTTTTTCCGTTCCGGGCTGGTATTTACTTACAAAATTTCCCCCGATGATCAGATTCACTTTCTTTTCCGCCAACTTGGGAAACATTTCCGAAAAATTAATTTCGGCATCAATTCCGCGTACCGTGCCCGGACTGAAGGCCCAAAAATCGCGAACGCGGCCGAAAATCCCTTTTACGTAAATCCCTTTTACGTTGTATTTAATCCGAAATCCATCCACAAAATTATCAAAGCCCAGGGCGCGCGCTTCATAAGAGCGAAACGCCAGACCATTGCCGAACTGCTCATAAAAACTGCCCGCCGTCACCTCCAGCGTTTTGTACCGGTACGAGGCAAACCGAAAACGTATTCCGTGCCCGGTAAATGATTCGTCAATACCCAAAAGCGGCTTGGGCAAATACGCTTCGTAGCGCGCACCCGCGGTAAATCCGCCCTTTTGGTATTGCAGATACATGAAGGAATTCATGCGGAAACGATCAGGAACTTCGGGTGCCCCGATAGCCGGATCGCTGGTGTAATACTGTGCGTCCGTGCCCACATTGCCCGTAATGCTTCCCCAGGTATTTTCATTCCCTATCGGCTGCTGGGCAAATGGGGTAAGCGGGATCCCCAAAACATAGAGCAGCGAAAGGATTTTAAAAAGCTTCATACAACAGTTTAACGGTTCGAAAATAGCGATTTCGAACTTCACGAACTGAATATTCCCATTATTTTACCTGACGGGGTACGCCCTAATGCTTTTCCAAAGATTGGCCGTTTGCCACTTTTTTCACTACATCGTAAAGGGTTTTTTCATCGCCCGGCTGATAGGCGATATGCTGCCAGACTACCTCGCCCTTGCCGTTCACCACGAAGGTGTGTGGCGGATTGTTTACATTCATGGCCCGCTTAAAATCCTCGTTGGCATCCAGATACACTTCATACAGCCAACCTCGGCCTTTCGCCATGGGGCCCACCTTGGCCGAATTGCGGGTATCATCTATGGAAATGGCGATAAGCTTCACCCCGGTTTCTTTTACCCAATCCTCATAATCATCGGCAATGGTGCTGAGCTCCAGAAT
>JBIJBG010000042.1:0-12140 GCA_044345355.1 Flavobacteriales bacterium | reverse complement strand
TACACCAGGTAGCCCAAAAATTGATGATTATGGGCTTGCCGTCGTTCGAGAATTTATCCGTCTGAATGGAATTGCCGCTCAAATCTTTCACCGTAACGGAAGGGATTTTAAACCCGCTCTGCGCAGAAACGAAAATGGGAAAAGCCAAAAATGCGAATACAAGTAATTTCTTCATGCGTGTCTAGTGTCAATTATTCTGCCAAAGTTATCGTAAGTTTTTAATCAAGAAATTTTAACCGCTTGTTTTCCGATTCAGCCGTTTTGTAGTTTCTTTACCGATAAATCATGGCCATGCGTCTCATTGCCGACTGCGGAAGCACCTCCTGCAAATGGATTAACGATGTCAATTCTTCCCTACGCACAGGACCGGGAATAAATCCCACGGTAATGAAAGAGGAGGATTTCCGGCAACGGATAAGTCAAAACGAGGATTTGTGGAGCGCTGAAGAAAGGGCGTCCGTTTCGCGGGTGGATTTTTTCGGTGCGGGATGCACATTGCCATCCGCCGCAAGCAGGATAAAAGAAGCGTTGCAGAAAAGTTTCCCTAACGCCCAAATTCAGGTAGAAAGCGATCTCATGGCAGCCTGTCTGGCGGGCTACTCCGGAAAACCGACGGCGGTTGGTATCCTGGGTACCGGATCGGCCGCGGCAGGATTCGACGGACGGAATATATTCCGGGCCACTCCTTCGCTGGGTTATGTACTGGCCGATGAAGGCGCGGGATCGGCCATAGGCAGGAAAATGCTCACGGCCTATTTATACGGTGAACTTCCTCAGGATTTGCATCAACAATTTGAAAAACTTTTCCCGGAAACTACCGTGGATTCCGTGTTGGGCACATTCTACGGTCCTCAGGCTTCCGGCGGAATGTTGGCCACTTATGCCGGACTGGCCGCAGAAAACAATAAAGACCCCTTTGTCGTAGGTACACTGTCGCCATTATTTGCCGATTTTATTTCCCGCCATCTCATGCCGCTCCTAAAAGCCGGGTATGAAAAGGTGGCGATCATCGGCTCGGTGGGTTACGGATTCAGCGAACTGCTTCGGGGTTTACTCCAAAAGGCCGGGTTCACGGAAATTCTCTTTTTCAAGGATCCCATGGAGCGGCTGCCGGATATAATTTGGACCCAAAAAGGCCGTGAAATAAATGCCCAAAGCCAAACACACTGAATCAGGAACTGACGGAAGCCTTTAGTCGGTTATTTTTGCAAAAGCCTTTTTCAGAAGCAAAGGAGTGGTGAGCGTGGTAAGCACCCCCATGATAACGAGAATAGAGAAAATTTCAGTACTGATGAGGCCGTTTCGGTAGGCAATATTGGCAATCACGATTTCCATAATGCCGCGGGCATTCAAACCCAAACCCAACGTAAACGACACCCGGCTGCTGAGTCCGGCAAGCGTACCTCCCAAAAAACCGCCGATTATTTTGGAACTATACGAAACAAGCAATATGGCGAGCAAAAGCGCCAAATTACTGATGGAAGATATATTGAACTCCAGGCCTATTCCCGCAAAAAATATGGGAGCCAGAAAACCCATGGCCATGCTTCGGGTGGTGGTTTCAATGGATTTCAGGTTATCCTTTCCGATTAAGGATTCACTGATGAGCATGGCTGCAAAAAACGCACCCACGATAAAATGCAGCCCGAGATTTTCCGTAACCGTGGAAAACAGAAGCACAAAGGCAAAGAACATGGCAAAAAGAGGTTCCTTTCCTTTAAGCAGGGAAACTACTTTTTCCAGCGACTCTTCGATGTAGTTGCCTTTTCGCAGCAGGCGTCGGATCAGGAAATACGCCATACTTAACAAAAAGATAAAAAGTACAAGCTTTAAGAAAGAAAGAGCCCCTGCCTGAATGACCGAAGCGGGAGACATGTCGGTATCTTTCAGGTTAAGCAGCACTCCCAGTATGGAAAGGGCCAGCACATCATCAAAAATGGCCACTGAGATGATTTTTCTTCCCACCTCCGAATTTATCTTCCCCAAATCCATCAAAATACGGATGCTCACGGGAAGAGCCGTAATGGCCACACACAAACCGATAAAAACGGTTGTCATGATATCCTGATCAAAAAAATACCCTACCGCAATACCACCGAATGTGGGGATAAAAAAGGCCAACAGAGAAATGATGATATTACGTCCTTTCAGTGATTTGATGATATCATCAATATTGATTTCAAGGCCGGCCAGAATAACCAGCAAAAAAATACCCAACTCCGATATTACTTTGATTTCCTCCGTTCTGTGGATCAGATTGAGCAAACTCGGGCCCAACATGATTCCGGCGATAATTTCCCCGATCATGGCCGGTTGTTTGAACCGCTCAAAAATTTCTCCGAAAATTCTGGCCACTACGAGTAAAATGAGCAGATTGGTAAAGAAGGGAAGCTCAAAATGCGGATGGCTTATCATGGGCCAAATGTAATGATTTCCTGACTATTGTTTTTAGGGGATAATTTCTATAAAACCCCGATAATCCGAAGATAAAAGACCCTTGATTCTCCGATTTCTCCTGATTCCGCCCCCGCCTGATTCGGCAACATGCACAAAACGCACAAATCCTCCCGTCGGAAGGCAAATCCATCAATCCACGCAATAAATAACTACCGGACTAAGCCTTTCGCAGGTTTTGCTTAAATTGGGTATAAAACCCTATTTTTGGCGCAAATTGCACAGTTACATTGGCCAAAATACTCACAGGAATACAAAGCACGGGAACCACGGCTCCCCATCTGGGGAACATCCTCGGGGCCATTGAGCCCATGATCAGATTGAGCGAAGTTCCTGGCAATGAAGCTTTCGCCTTCATTGCCGATCTGCATTCACTCACCACCATCAAAGAACCCGGCCAACGCACAGAAAATGTTAAGTCCGTAGCGGCTACCTGGCTGGCGTTCGGCTTCGACACGGAAAAAAATGTTTTTTACCGCCAAAGCGACATCCCCGAAGTGTGTGAACTCAACTGGTATTTTAACTGCCTGGCTCCGTTTCCCATGTTGGCCAATGCACACAGTTTTAAAGATAAATCAGACCGCCTGAGTGATGTAAATGCCGGATTGTTTACCTATCCCGTGCTCATGGCCTGCGATATCCTGCTCTACGACGCCGATTTCGTGCCCGTGGGCAAAGACCAGGTGCAGCATCTGGAAATTACCCGTGACCTCGCCGAAACGTTCAACCGTACCTACGGCGAAACCTTCACCGTTCCGCAGGCCAAGGTGGAAGAATCGGTAAAAACGGTTCCGGGTACCGACGGACAGAAAATGAGTAAATCTTACGGGAATACCATCACGCTTTTTCAATCGGACAAAGACCTGAAAAAAAACATCATGCGGATTGAAACCGACAGCACGCCGCTGGAAGATCCCAAAAATCCCGAAACCTGTACTGTTTTCCAACTATACTCGCTATTGGCCGATACAAACCAGGTTTCTGCGATGAGAGCGAATTATCTGGGCGGCAATTACGGGTATGGCCATGCCAAAACCGAGTTATTTGAATTAATGCTTAACAAATTTGAAGAGCCCCGAAAAATCTATGAGCACTACATGGCCAATCCGGCGGAACTGGAAAAAAAATTAAACGAAGGGGCAGAAAAAGCGCGCCAAATTGCAATACCAAAAATAGCCGAAGTGCGCAGGCTTTTGGGCTTTAATTCATCCCCAAAATGAGCAAGAGTATGGAAACTACGAATTTTCGCGTTTCGGCCATGGCCGAAACCCTTATAGGATCAGAAATCATTAAACTGGGGGGTGAAATAAACCGTATGATTGCGGAGGGTGCCCAAATCCACAACATGACCATCGGCGATTTTGACCCGAACATCTTTCCCATTCCGAACGAACTCACCGACGAAATAATTAAGGCATACCAAAACCGGCAAACCAATTATCCTCCGGCAGATGGCATTTCGGAGCTGCGCAAGGCCGTGAGTGAATTTCTGAAGTTATACGGAAAACTGCATTATCCGGCGGAAAATATTCTTATTGCAGGCGGCGCACGTCCGCTCATTTACAGCATCTATCAAACTTTGGTAGATCCGGGCGAAAAGGTAATTTTTCCCGTTCCCTCCTGGAACAACAACCATTACTGCCACCTGACACGGGCCCAACAAATTCTCATTGAGGCCAAACCGGAAAACAATTTCATGCCCGTACGTGAAGACATCGAACCTTTCATTTCCGAGGCAGTCATGGTAGCCGTTTGCAGCCCGCTAAATCCTACGGGAACCGTATTTTCCAAAAAACAACTGGAAGACATCTGCGACCTGATTCTGGAGGAAAATGCCCGTCGAGGGCCTGACCGAAAACCGGTTTACCTCATGTACGACCAAATTTACTGGATGCTTACTTTCGGAAATACAGTACATTACGACCCGGTGAGCCTGCGCCCCGCCATGAAGGATTTTACCGTATACGTAGATGGCATTTCCAAATCGCTCGCTGCAACAGGGGTGCGTGTAGGCTGGGCCTTCGGGCCGGCAAAAATCATGGCCAAAATGCGTTCCATACTTGGTCACATCGGGGCATGGGCACCCAGGGCAGAGCAACTGGCCACGGCGCACTATCTGAACAATACGGCTGCCTTTGAAACATTCCTTGCCGATATTAAAAACAAGGTTTCTGCCCGACTTTTTTCACTTCATGAAGGAATTACCGAAATGAAAAAAGACGGATTACCTGTAATGAGTATTCAGCCCGAAGGAGCAATCTACCTCAGCGTAAAATTTTCCCTGTTGGGAAAACACACGGCTTCAGGCAAAGAACTGGCAACCACCAATGATATTTTCTCCTACCTCCTCGAGCATGCGGGTTTTGCTGCTGTTCCCTTTACTGCATTCGGAAATGAACCGGGCACGGAATGGTTTCGCGTTTCGGTGGGCACCTGCAAAAGCGAGGAGATTCCCGGCCTGTTGCAAAACATACGAAGTGCTTTGTCCCAACTGACCAATTAACCCAAACCATGAAAAATCAAAACAGATATTGTGTAATCATGGCAGGAGGCGTGGGAAGCCGCTTCTGGCCTATGAGCAGGCAGGAAAAACCAAAACAGTTCATTGATATTTTGGGCACCGGCGAAACCCTGCTGCAGGCCACCTGGAGAAGAGCGCAGACTTTTTGCCCCGAAGAAAATATTCTGGTAGTCAGCAATGAATTATATGAAGGCATCATCCGGGAACAACTGCCCGATATCTTACCTCAAAATCTGCTGTCAGAACCCCTGCGCCGCGACACGGCGCCCTGTGTGGCTTATGCATCGCATAAAATAAGTCTTCGTAATAGGGATGCCCTTATGGCAGTCATTCCGTCCGACCATCTCATCACCCGTGAGGATGAATTTACCCGTGTAATGGAAAGAGCATTTGAAGAAGCCGCCTCAGGAAATAAACTCCTGACCTTGGGCATCAAACCTACCCGTCCGGATACAGGCTACGGATACATCCAATTCAACGGCGATAAAGAACATGAAGGCGACGGAAAATTCAAACCCGTAAAAACATTCACCGAAAAGCCGAATCAGGAACTGGCGGAAACCTTTGTGGCCAGCGGAGAATTTGTATGGAACTCGGGCATGTTCGTATGGTCTGTGAAAGCCATTCTGCAGGCTTTTGATGAATACCAGCCGGAAATAACTGCGCTCTTCAGAGAAAATCCGGAAGCGTATTATTCTCCCGCAGAAAAAGAATTTATCGGGAGAGTATATACCCAATGCAAGGCTATCAGCATTGATTACGGCATCATGGAAAAAGCCAAAAATGTATGGGTGTTGGGAGCCGAATTGGGCTGGAGCGACTTAGGTACCTGGCTTTCACTGTTCGAACAATTGCCCAGAACAGAGGGAAATAATGCCATCGTAGGAAAAAACGTGATGACATTCGACACCAAAAACTGCCTGATCAACTGTCCAAACGAAAGACTGGTGGTACTAGGAAGACTGAGAAATCTAATCATCACCGAATATGACGACATGCTGCTCATCTGCAAAAAAGACGAAGAACAGCACATCAAACATTTTGTGAATGAAATAAAATTGTCCAAAGGCGAAAAATTCCTGTGAGATTTCTTTTTACCATATCGCTTTCGGCACTGTGGATTGCACTTTCAGCGCAGGTTTCTCCTCCCAAGCGAACTTTTTTCTTTCAGAAAAATGCGTCGCTCCAAATAACGCCGGCTGATACCGCTGTAGTGGATGTGGAAATCATAAAGGGCGATAAACTGGTATTTTACTACGAATGGCAAAGCGCACGAAACCCCCAGATTGCCGATGCAGAAAGCACCCACAAACTGTATTTTGAGGTTTCTCCTAAAACGAGAAAACTAAAGCTGTCAGGAACAGATTTATCCAAAGCGAATGTCATCCGGTGCCGTATTTGTTTTTGTGTGGACGGCGGATGCCGCAGACCGCGAAACGGAGAACTTACGCTTACACGCAGACGCAGGAATGTGTATGAAGTGACCTACAGGGATGACACGGAAGATGAACGATTTTTTGTGAACGAGGTATTTTTCAACAAAAAAACCGAGAGATGGATTTTATACGAAAAATAGCCCTGATTACCGGCGCCACTTCGGGTATAGGAAAAGCAACGGCATACGCCCTTGCGGATGAAGGTTTTTCATTAATCCTCTGCGGAAGACGGCAAAATCGCCTGGATGAAATTACGCGTGAATTATCATCCCGTGTAGCCGTGCATTCCCTATGCTTTGATGTGCGCAACCGCGACGAAGTGCAACAGGCAATTGCCTCCCTGCCCGAGTCTTTTGCATCGATTGATGTACTCATCAACAATGCGGGAAATGCCCACGGGCTTTCACCCGTAGAAAGCGCCGACATGGACGATTGGGATGCCATGATTGACATCAATGTAAAAGGATTGCTCTATGTTTCGCGAGCCGTGATTCCCGGAATGGCTGAAAGAAAAACAGGCCATATCATTCATATCGGTTCCATTGCCGGCAAAGAAGTGTATCCCAACGGAAACGTGTACTGCGCCACCAAACATGCGGTGGATGCGCTGAACAAAGGCATGCGCATGGATTTAAACCAATATGGCATCCGTGTGGGGGCCATCCATCCGGGATTGGTGGAAACCGAGTTTTCGCTCGTGCGTTTCAAAGGTGATGCCCAACGCGCCAAAAAAGTGTATGAAGGCTATCAACCCTTAAAAGCGGAGGATATTGCCGACATCATCCGTTTTGTGTTAACCCGGCCGTATCACGTAAACATTGCCGACCTTACGGTGTTTCCTTCAGCACAGGCATCCCCAACGCAGGTTAAAAAAGAAATTAAATAAAACATAATACCATGTTCGTACCATACCGCATTTACAACGAAGAACACGAATTATTCCGCCGTTCGGTAGCTGAATTCACGGCCAAGGAAATTGTTCCGTTGGATCCCGAATGGGAAAAACAGCAGATGGTAACCCGGGAAATCTGGCAAAAACTTGGTGAAAACGGCTTTCTCTGCATGCAGGTGGATGAACAATACGGAGGCCTGGGACTGAAAGACTTCCGCTACAGTGCCATTTTTTCGGAAGAAGTAGGTAAATCGGGCTGTGCGGGTCCCTCCATCGGCTTTTCGCTCCATACAGACATCGTTTGCCCTTATCTGGAACACTACGGAACGGAAGAACTTAAAAAACGGCTCTTACCCGATTGCGTAGCCGGCCATAAAATTCTGGCCGTGGCCATGACTGAACCGGCGGCCGGCAGCGACCTGCAGGGAATGAAAACCACGGCGGAAGATAAAGGAGACCACTACTTAGTGAATGGTTCCAAAACATTTATTACCAACGGATACCTGAGCGATGTGGCCGTAGTGGCCGTAAAAACAAATCCGGCGCTCGGAGCCAAAGGCATCAGCCTGCTGGTTATTGAAGAAGGCATGGAAGGCTTTTCCAAAGGCCGTCCGTTTCACAAAATGGGGCTTCATTCCCAGGATACCTGCGAACTCTTTTTCGATAACGTGAAAGTGCCCAAGGGCAACTTGCTTGGTAAGGAAGGTGAAGGTTTTAAATACCTGATGACCGAACTTGCCCAAGAACGGCTTGTGGTGGCAATAGGTGCACTGGCCGCGGCAGAAGGTGTTTTCCTCGAAACCGTGGAGTACACCAAAACGCGTAAAGCTTTCGGAAAATCCATATCCGACCTGCAGAATACACGTTTCAAACTAGCCGAAATGTTCGGCGATGTGCAGGAAGGACGCATGTTTGTGGAGCGCTGCATTGAACTTCACTGCGAAGGAAAATTAGATGCCGCCATGGCCAGTATGGCCAAACAACGCATGACCGATATGCAATGCCGCGTGGCAGATGAATGTGTGCAACAGCACGGTGGATATGGGTATATTTGGGAATACCGTGCAGCAAGGGCATTTGCCGATGCCCGTGTGCAACGAATCTACGCCGGTACCAACGAAATTATGAAGGAGTTGGTGGCCAGAAAAGTGTTGGCTTAAAGAAGGAAGAGTCAAGAATCAAGAGCCAAGATTAGAGAATTAGAATTAATAGAGAACATGGCCTCAATACTAAATACCAAATACTAACTACCCCATCCCTATACCTGATACTACTTATGGATTCCAATTTAAACTTTGAAACTACCCGCATCGAGCGCATCGTGGTGCATAAAATAGGCAATAAAAGCCGCGAAGAAGGCGTAAAATTATCCAAAACAGAAATGGTCATTCACGAGGATTTTATCCGTGAGCTGCTCATGATGTACTTCACCAAGCCGTTCGACGGGAAAGTGATATATAATTTCACCCATACGGCTGATCTAAACCTGAATGAAATTTATTCCTATGCACGAAACATATTCACCGCGAACGGTTCTTTTCATAACGAATCTGTGAACATTGCCAACCACCTGTATGAGCAAAGCGCGCACCCCAGAATCAAAAACGGAGAGTTGTACGTGGTCTATTTCAAAGACTGCCTTGTGGAGGACGAACTTTGCGACGGCATCGGAATCTTCAAAAGTGAGAACAAAGACAAATATCTTCGGGTGATGCAGCAGGGCGAAAACTTTGAAGTGGATTTTGAAGACGGGATAAATATCAACAAACTCGACAAGGGTTGTATCATTTTCAATACCGAAGCCGAACAGGGATATAAAGTGGTTACGGCGGACAAGCTCAGTCCTTCGGCAGATGCCGTATTTTGGAAAGATGAATTCCTGAAGCTGACTGCCCGGCCCGACGATTTCTACATGACCAAAAATTTCCTGAAGATGGTCGAAAGCTTCAGTACCGACTGCCTGAATACTGAAAATAACGTGGAAAAGAGGGAGCAGGTTGATTTCCGCGCCAAAGCTTCCAAATATTTTGAGGAAAAAGAGACATTCGTGATGGAAGATTTTGCGAAAGAAGTGCTTCAGGAGCCCGAAATCATTGAAACCTTTAAAGAATACAAAGAAGGCTTTCAGGAAGAATTTCATCTTCCCGAGCTGGAGGACAATTTTCAGATTGCCCCTGAAGTAAAGAAAGAAGTAAAGAAAAAATTCCGCAGCGTGATTAAGTTAGACGGCAATTTTCATATCTACATACATGGAAATCCGGAACTTTCTGAAAAAGGATTCGATGAGCGCAAAAAAATGAGCTTTTACAAATTGTACTTCCGCGAGGAAAGTTGACAAAGGAGAATGGAAACAGGCGAAAACATTACTTTTGCCTGATTTTCGCACCATGGAATACAACGTAAACGAAATAGAAGCCCGGTGGCGACGGTTTTGGGAAGAAAACCATACGTTCGCCGCTTCTGAAAAAAACGATAAACCCAAATATTACGTGTTGGACATGTTTCCCTATCCCTCTGGAGCGGGATTGCATGTAGGCCACCCGCTGGGATACATCGCCAGTGACATCATGGCCAGGGTGAAAAAACATCAGGGATACAATGTACTTCATCCCATGGGTTTTGATGCTTTCGGATTGCCCGCCGAACAATACGCCATCCAAACAGGGCGACACCCTGCGGACACTACCGCAGAAAATATAAACCGCTACATCCATCAACTGAAAAATATCGGCTTTGCCTACGACTGGAACAGACAGGTAAACACGTCAGATCCGGCTTATTACCGCTGGACTCAGTGGATATTTACGCAACTTTTCAACCATTGGTTCGATACCGAAAAACAAACTGCATGTTCCATTGATGAGCTGATTTCCATTTTCGAGAAAAATGGAAATGCCGGTTACGACCGAATGACAGTCACGGGAAACGTAGAACAAAAACTGCAACGCTTTACGGCAGGCGAATGGAACGCATTTAGTCCCAAAGAAAAATCAGACGTATTGATGTGCTATCGGCTGGCCTACCGCGATTTTGCCTGGGTAAACTGGTGTGAAGCTTTGGGAACCGTTTTAGCCAACGACGAAGTGAAAGACGGTGTTTCTGAACGCGGCGGACATCCCGTGGAGCGCAGACAATTAGCCCAGTGGTTTCTGCGGATTACCCCCTACGCCGAAAGGCTTCTGAATGATTTGGACTCTCTGGACTGGAGTGAATCCATGAAAGAAATGCAGCGTCACTGGATCGGCAAAAGCGAAGGCGCCAGAATCCGGTTTCAATTACAGAATGAAGGGGGGGTCATTGAAGTTTTCACTACAAGGCCCGACACTATTTTCGGTGTGGGTTTCCTGGTGGTGGCCCCCGAGTCGGAACTGATTCCCGTACTCACCACCGACGGACAAAAAAATGCCGTGGATGCTTATGTACAGCAAGCCAAAAACCGCAGCGAACGCGAACGGCAGATGGATGTAAAAACGGTTTCCGGGGTGTTTTCGGGCAGTTTTGCAACGCATCCCTTCTCCGGAGAACCCATTCCGGTGTGGATTGCCGATTATGTGCTGGCCGGATATGGAACCGGAGCGGTGATGGGTGTACCCGCCCATGACGAACGAGATTTTCGCTTCGCCAGGCATTTCAACCTGCCTATTAATCCCGTGGTAAAACCCTACGAAGGAGAACTTCCCGAAGTGCTTGAAGATGCCTTCTCCGCCAAAGAGGGGCTGTGTATCAACTCTGATTTCCTAAACGGATTACCCATAACGCAAGCGATTAAACGGGCCACTGAAGAATTGGAAAAAAGAGACGTAGGATCGCATGAAATCACCTATCGTTTGCGCGATGCGAACTTCAGCCGTCAGCGCTACTGGGGCGAACCCTTTCCCGTACTTCATCGCCCGGACGGTTGGATAGAAAGCATTCCCGAAAGTGAACTGCCGCTGGAACTCCCGCCTATGGAAGACTTTAAACCCACGGGCCGTCCCGAATCTCCGCTGGCCAAACTTACCGATTGGGTCAATTTACCCGACGGATCTAAACGGGAAACCGACACGATGCCCGGATTTGCCGGGTCCAGCTGGTATTTTCTGCGGTATATGGATCCGAAAAACAACGAGTCATTCGCAGCCAAAGAAGCCCTGAACTACTGGCAGGATGTAGATCTGTATATCGGCGGAACCGAGCATGCCGTGGGACATCTGCTTTACAGCCGGTTCTGGCATAAATTCCTTTATGACCTCGGACTGGTTCCCACGGTAGAACCTTTCAAAAAACTGGTGAACCAGGGAATGATTCAGGGCCGGAGTAATTTTGTACACCGGGTAAAAGGCGAAAACAAGTACGTTTCCTATGGGCTTAAAGAACAATACGACACGACACCCCTACATGTAGATGTAAATTTCGTTCAGAATGACGAATTGGATCTGGAAGCCGTGAAAGCCGGAAAACTGATTAACCTGAGCAATGCCGAGGATGCGGAATGGATTACCGAAAACGGAAAATTCATCTGCGGCTGGGAAGTTGAAAAAATGTCTAAATCAAAATGGAACGTAGTAAACCCTGACGACATTATTGCTAAGTACGGAGCCGATACGTTACGCATGTACGAAATGTTCCTGGGGCCCGTGGAACAAAGTAAACCCTGGAATACCAACGGCATAGAAGGAGTGAACCGCTTCCTGAAAAAGTTCTGGAGATTGTATCACCCGAACGGAATATTCAGCCTAAGCGAAGAATCCGCCACAAAAAAAGAACTGAAAATACTGCATACCGCCATTAAGAAAGTGGATGCTGATATAAGCCATTTCGGATTCAATACCTGCGTAAGCCATTACATGATCTGCTG
>JBIJBG010000178.1:0-4864 GCA_044345355.1 Flavobacteriales bacterium | reverse complement strand
AAAATGGAAAGCGACTCTCCCCTGCCCTTAGTGATGAAAGCCCTCGGTGCAAATTCATTTTGGCAAAATGCGATGCTCGTTTTCGGATTATTCGGAATAATAGCATCCCTAAACGGAATTATTCTCGCCGCAGGAAGAGCACTTTATGAAATGTCCAAAGCCGGCTATGCGCCTTCTTTTTTATCAGGCCTCCATCCGCGGTTCAAAAGTCCGCATGGTGCACTGCTGGCTAATTTGATTATAGGAATAGGCGCGTTGTTTACCGGCCGAACCGGAGATTTGATTACCATAGCCTGTTTCGGAGCCCTTACGCTCTACCTGTTAAGTTTATTGGCCTACATAAAGCTCCGCATGTCATTTCCTGAATTAAAACGCCCGTTCAGAGCCCCCTTTTATCCGTTTGCTCCCGTCGTTGCCACATTGATTTCAGTGGGATGTTTCATGGCCATGGCCTGGTTTAACCCTTGGCATGCCGCTTTTTTTACCGCATTCTTATTTTTCTTTTCATTTATTACCATCCAATTCAGAAAACAAAATCAACATGAAAGCATTTGATGTAATCGCATTTGCGAAAGCCTGCGAAGAAAAGGGTATTACCAAAGTCCGGGTGGCTGTTGCGGATATTGATGGTGTTTTACGCGGAAAATTCATTTCCGTGGATAAATTTATTTCTGCCGCCCAAAAAGGATTCGGCTTTTGTGATGTGGTTTTCGGATGGGACAGCGGCGACCTGGCTTACGATAACGTGAAAGTAACCGGTTGGCATACCGGTTATCCCGATGCAAAAGCCATTATTGATTCGGATACTTTCCGCGAAATTCCATGGGCCGATGATACCCCTTTCTTTCTGGCTGATTTTGATTCTCCGGACAGTACGCTGAAAGATGTTTGTCCGCGTACGCTTTTAAAAAGAGTAAATGATCGGGCTGAATCATTGGGCTTTACCGCCTTTTTCTCACAGGAATTTGAATGGTTTAATTTTTCGGAAAGTCCACAAAGCTGGGCTGAAAAAGGGTACCGAAACCCCACGCCCATTACTCCCGGCATGTTTGGCTACTCCGTGGTTCGGAGTTCTCAAAATGATGGTTTCTTTCAAAGTATTTTTGATGATCTGAATCATTTTAATATTCCCCTGGAAGGATTGCACACAGAAACCGGACCGGGTGTTTTGGAAGCCGCCATTACCTACGGGAAAATCCTGGAGTCGGCCGACAGGGCGATATTATTCAAAACCGCCCTGAAAGAAATTGGCGATATCTTTGGAATCATGCCCACCTTTATGGCGAAAATCAGTGAAAACTTGCCGGGGTGCAGCGGTCATGTACATCAGAGTTTGTGGGATAAAAACGCGTCGGTCAATTTGTTCTATGACAAAGACCGACCGAATGGAATCAGCAGATTAATGGAGCATTACATGGCGGGTCAATTGTACTGCCTTCCTTTCATTCTGCCGATGCTGGCCCCGACCCTGAACAGTTATAAACGATTGGTAGAAGGTGCCTGGGCGCCTACCACGCTCACCTGGGGCATAGACAACCGCACCACCGCACTTCGGGCCCTACCGATAGATGAAAAGGCCTGTCGGTTAGAAACCAGGGTTCCCGGCTCGGATGTAAATCCGTACCTGGCCATGTCAGCCTGTCTGGCTTCGGGCCTGTATGGCATACAACATAAGCTGGAATTACAGTCGGCTACGGTGGGCAACGGATACACCGATCTGAGCCATGGTAAACTTCCCGGAGATTTGTGGGACGCCACCCAAAACATGAAAAATTCACCTGTAGCTACGGAATTATTCGGAGCCGAATTTGTGGCGCACTTTACCGCCACCCGCGAATGGGAATGGCGTCAATTTGCAAAAAATGTAACTGACTGGGAATTTAGGCGATACTTTGAAATTATTTAAGTAAAGATGGAAGCATTTTTATTGACGATTGACCTGGGAACCTCCGGCCCCAAAGTGGGATTATTTTCCCGTAAAGGACGATATATCGCTCATGAAATTGAACCCAATGAAGTACTTCTTTTGCCCGGCGGCGGTGCCGAGCAGGATCCCGAGGAATGGATAACATCAATCAGGAGGGCAATACAGCGGCTTTTGAAAAAAACAGAGGTACAATCCGATCAGATTGAGGCCATCTGCTGCACCGGCCAATGGTCTGGAACGGTTTGTGTAAACAAAGACGGCAAACACATCCATCCGGCCATAATATGGATGGATTCAAGAGGTGCCGAGCCTGTTAAACAACTGATGAACGGCTTTATAAAATCAAAAGGCTACGGAATTTTCAAAGTATTGCGCTGGCTGCGGATTACCGGTGGCGCTCCCGGATTATCGGGAAAAGACTCTTTGGCCCATATATTATACCTGAAGGAGAAAGAGCCTGAACTTTATGCGAAAACGTATACATTTTTAGAGCCCGTTGATTATCTGACGGCGAGGTTAACGGGAAAAATAAGAGCTTCCTTTGATTCGATTTGTCTCCATTGGGTCACAGATAACCGTAATATTCATGAAATAAAATACCATGACGGGTTAATAAAAGCAGCCGGATTGGATAAAGAAAAACTGCCCGAATTATATCCTTCCAATTCCGTAGTAGGTTCAGTTTCTGCCGAGGCCGCCCATCATTTCGGACTCAGCACAAAAACATTGGTCGTAAGCGGTTGCGGCGACTTGCATTCGGCTGCCGTAGGCTCGGGTGCTGCTGCAGATTTTGAACCGCACCTGTATTATGGTACGTCCTCCTGGTTAATTTGTCATCTTCCCTTTCGGAAAGTTGACTTAAGCCATAACATGACCTCCATACCTTCTGCCCTGCCCGGAAAATACCTGCTCGCCAACGAACAGGAAACGGCAGGGGTTTGCATTCAATATCTGAGGGATAAGGTATTTTTCAGGGATGATGCCTTCACACCGGAGGGTGCGCCGGCTGATTATTATGAAAAGCTGAATGCTTTGGCTGCCGAGGCTCCTCCCGGATGTGATAATTTGTTATTTATTCCCCGTTTGTACGGCGAACGTTCTCCGGTGGAAGACCATCATGCGCGTGGCGGCTTTTTCAACCTCTCCCTGAATCATGACAGAAGACATATGATTCGTGCGGTTTTTGAAGGTATTGCCATGAATTCTGCCTGGCTGTTGAAATATGTGGAGCAGAATGCGGGTCGAAAATTTGATTCCATCTGCCTGATCGGAGGCGGAGCCAACAGCGATTTGTGGTGTCAGATTACCGCCGATGTGCTCAACCTGAAGGTACGGAAAATGAAAAATCCTGTGATGGCCAATTCGCAAGGAGCAGCCTATTTGGCCGCTCTCGCATTAGGCCATTTAACTCAGGATGAAATAGTGAATATCCGGGAGGTGGAAAAGGAATTTAATCCCAATCCGGCTTTAAGAAAAACATATGACCGCCTTTTCAACGAGTTTGTTCAATTCTATCATGCAAACAAAAAGGCATTTACCCGGCTGAACCGATCACATTAATCCGTTACCTTCTTTTCTTACTGAGTTCATAAGAACCCTGTCTAAAAATACCCATATACCAAAATAGCGAAGCAGACAAATATCCGGCATGGTCAATTCCCTTGCCGGCATTGGGATGAAAACGAGAGAGGTAAATGGCGTGACTGTAAGAAAGTCCTAAATCCCAAAAATCATGCAGTTTAAAACGCACCCCGGCTTCTACCGGAAAGCGGATAGAATGAAGCCCAGGAGCCAAAACGGTTTCATAACTAAAATCACGATACAACTGTTGGGGGTTTCCATTGGTTGTTGTAGCTTGTGACTGATCCCGCAATACTCCGTCATCCCAAAGGTAATACGTGTTTTCTTCCGCATCTTTTGCATCCGTTTTAGTTCGGATATTGGCATAACCGATTCCGACAGAAATATACGGAGCCAGAGCTTGAAAGTTACCCATAATCTGATCAAAATGAAGGGTTGCCGATACATCCGCACCGAGTTGTCTCGATTGAAAATTTAAAAATTCCGAAGGTGTGTGCTTCTCTCCGGCTAAAAACCCATAGAAGAAAGTGCCTCCTACTCCGAACAATTTACCAAATCGCTGTTCCACTCCGGCATGCAATCCCCATCTTACGGAATTGAATTTGGAAAGATTTCGGGGGCCTTTAAGGTTTCCGGTATAAAACGTGCTTCCGCCGCCTACATGAATTATAGGCAGACTGTAGCGCAGGCCGGCCTCCGGAGATTTCATTCCGTCTTCGTCCAATGCTTTTTTCCGTTTCTCCTGAGCGTTTGCAACCGAAAGGAAGCAAAAGAAAAATATAGAAAGAAACAAACTGAAAAGGTAGCCGGGCATAGCTTTTTAATTTAAGACCAAATTAAATTAAAAATTGGGTTTCAGCATGTATTTGCTGTAAAAATCCGTAATCAACTTAACGGCATCCTCCGCTGAATCCGTAATATGGAAAATATCCAGATCTTCCGGATTGATATTGCCCTCCGTTTCTCCCACTGATTTCCTAAGCCAATCAATCAATCCCTGCCAATAGGAAGAGCCGATGAGCACAATGGGAAATTTGCCGATTTTATGGGTCTGAATGAGGGTAAGTGCCTCAAACATTTCATCCAGGGTTCCGAATCCGCCGGGCAGCACCACGAAACCCTGGCTGTATTTCATAAATACCACTTTTCGTACAAAGAAATAATCAAAAGCAATCAATTTATCTTTATCGATAAACGGATTGGCATCCTGTTCCATAGGCAGGTTGATATGCAGCCCCACCGATTTTCCTTTTCCCCGGTTGGCTCCTTTGTTTGCCGCTTCCATAATTCCGGGCCCGCCGCCCGAAATGATGCCAAAACCTTTGGCCGTCAATTGGCAGGCGATTTCTTCGGCCA
>JBIJBG010000137.1:0-5773 GCA_044345355.1 Flavobacteriales bacterium | reverse complement strand
AAAGGTACCACCTTGTTTACCATACCCATATCCATGGCTTCCTGAGCGGTATATTGCTCGCAGAGGAACCAAATTTCACGGGCTTTCTTTTGGCCTACATGGCGCGCCAGATAGGATGATCCGAACCCGGCATCAAAACTTCCCACCTTGGGACCGGTTTGTCCAAATCGGGCATTATCTGAAGCAATGGTTAAATCGCACACCACATGCAGAACATGTCCTCCGCCGATGGCGAACCCGTTTACCATGGCAATAACCGGTTTTGGCAGTGATCGGATGCGTTTGTGCAAATCGAGTACATTCAGTCGGGGAACCCCGTCTTCACCCACATACCCGCCGATGCCTTTTACATTTTGGTCTCCGCCTGAGCAGAATGCCTTTTCTCCCGTTCCTGTGAGAATCACCACGCGAATGTCCTGTCTCTCCCGACAGATATCCATGGCATCAATCATTTCTTTGTTGGTCTCCGGGCGGAACGCGTTATACACTTCCGGCCTGTTGATGGTAATTTTGGCAATTCCTTCGAAAAAGTCAAATTTGATGTCCGTATACTCTTTTATGGACTTCCATTCGCGTGCATTGTTCATATGATTTGTCTTACTTGTTTTTGAAATTGTTTGAAGGCATTTTCATTGATGATGGGGTCAGTAAAAATTTCCACTATGATTTTGCCTGATTGCTTTTGCAAAGTATGCATGGCCGAGACTAATTCGTTGTGATTCTTACACGGAATATAGCCGAAGCCGGCTTCTCGGGCTTTCCATTCTGCCGAGCTTTCCGTCCTCACTTCGAAGCGTTCGGTAATTTCTGAAACCGATCTAGGTCCGTCAATCAGGCGAAATATTCCTCCTCCTGAGTTATTGAGGATAATAATGGAAAAGTTCTCAGGAACCAGGGCATTCCACAAGGCATTTTGGTCATAATGAAATGAAAGGTCTCCTAAAATGGCCCAAATCGGCTTTTTTCCGCACAAGCTGTTACCGACTGCCGTGCTTAGGCTTCCGTCAATTCCACTCGTTCCCCTGTTGCAGTAAATGCGTGTTGACGGGGAAATATGGTTCGCAAAAAGATTCAGGTACCTCACGGCCATGCTGTTGCCTACATGAATATCCGCTTCTCCGGTGCAGTTTTTGGCCACCGTTTGCATGACGGTTATATCAGAAAAAGGCAGTTCGGCAAGAATCTCAGCGGTTCTAAGGATGGTTTCTTCACTGAAATTTTTCCAGTCGGTAAGAAATTCCGAATCGGATGCCTTACATAGTTTTTCGGAAATTTCACACAAGCTCTCCAAAACATGGCTTTCAGGCAGACGGACCTGATGCGTAAGGCACTCGAACGTGTCGATAAGCGTTTCTCCCTCTTCATGATGAAAATGAAAAAGGGCCGGGTTATTTCTGATGAAGTTTTTTAATTTTTTAGAAACAACACCTTTTCCAATACTGATGATTCCCCCGGGCATTAATTTTTTCAGACCTTCATCGGAAGCAAATGAGATGGTTTCATTTGCATTCAAAAGGACCGACCCGTTTCCTGCATTGGATATGCCTTCAGCTAAAACGGGCATTTTTGCCGATAGTTTATTAATGAGCGCTTCGCTTTTTGCATCTCCACTTCTAGAACCGAGAATGAGCATCCACTTGTTTGTTTTACCCATGGCTTCCGTCAACTCTTTTTCAAAAGCAAAAAGCGATTCGCAATATCTTATGAATGCCGGCGGCTGCGCGGAGTCCGCCAGAGCATAAAGGGGTTCTTCAAAGGTCAGGTTTACGTGTACGGGACCTTTACCGCCCGAACTGCTTCGCAGAAGCGCTTCATTAATGTTGCGGTGGAGATAGCGCAGCTGTTTTTTTTCTTTGATATCTCCCGAAAGAAAATAAGAGCTTTTAATGAAGTTGGCAAAAAGGGCCCGCTGGTTCAGGGTTTGTCCGTCCTGCTGATGAAGTAGCCTCTCCGGCCGGTCGGCGGTAAAAACGAGCAATGGAATATTTCGGTAAAATGCTTCTGATATGGCCGGGGCAAAGTTAAGCGATGCGGAACCGGATGTGCAGATAAGCACCACCGGTTTTTGTGTGGTTTCGGCAATTCCCAGGGCGATGAAACCGGCAGACCGTTCATCGATGATGCTGTGGCAGCTGATTTCTCTGTGGCGCGAAAAAGCCAACGTAAGCGGGGCACAACGTGATCCCGGGCACATTACGGCCTGCTTAACGCCATGCATGGCACAGATATCGGCTATATCGTACATCCCTATTTTGGCTTCCATCGGCACAAAATTAGTATTTATTCAAGGCTTATCCTTTATTATGTAACCGTTGAAAGGCCGATGTGTTTGGCCTGTTTGGGAAAATAAAAAAGCCCCCGAAATTTCGGAGGCTATTGAAAAGAGATCGGGGGATTATTTTTCTTTTTTGTTGCCTTTCGGTTTTTCACCGTTAGATGCAGCAGCGGCTTGTGCATGACCATGACCTGCGCATCCTGCATGCCCCGTGTTGGAGGCCGTGGATGTTTTAGCGGAACAACAGGCTTTTCCCTGTGCGGAAGCTCCCGAACAACTTTTTGCCTCGGCTCCTGCACCGGCTTTGGTACAACAGGCAGCTTTAGGCGCACTCTGAGAACCGGTGGGAACTGCCGTTACTGCCGTCTGGGCAGAAGCAAAAGCAATACCTACAACAGTAAATCCGAAGACGAAGAGAATCTTTTTCATGTTTCCTTGTTTTGTACAAATTTGAGAAAATATTCTTTATAGCCGTATGTTTTTGCAATTTTGTATCGTTTAAAAATGGCGTTATGAAAAAAATCATCTTTCTTGTTTCTTTTACCCTGATCGGATGTTTCCCCCTTTTTGCCCAAGGGTTTGAGGGGAAAATTGTTTATTCCATGGAGGTAAAAGGGGAAAATGCGGCAATGCTCGGTTCCATGATGCCGAATAAAATGGAGATGCATTTTTTGGGAAAGGATATTATGGTGCGCACGGTTGGCGGTATGGCAGCAGGTGCCATGGGCGATATTATTACCATGGGAGCAAAAGGCAAGACTTACATGGTAGTGCATAAAAAGAAAAAAGTGTACGACATGACCGATAATGGTGAAAAAGAGTTATCTGCAGATAAGCTACCCGTGATTAAAGAAATGGGACAGGAAAATGTAAACGGATATTTCTGTACCAAATACAGTGTTACCTTTCCAAAATCAAACGGGAATGAATTGTTTCAGTATTTGTGGGCCACTAAAGAAATTGATGTCCCTAAGCCCGATGGGAAAGCTTCCCGTTCGCAGATGTTTCTTGACGGAGTGGAGGGTTTTCCCGTTCGTATGGATCAGTACATTACCCTTAATCAGATGGGAGGCATGTCTATTAACATAGAATCTAATCTGACTGAGATATCTAAAGATAAGCCTGATGCCGCACTTTTTGTCATTCCTTCCAAATACAAGGAAGAGCCCTTTGATGAGAGCAAACTGGGGGGAATGTAGTTTGGGGGTTGGAGGATAAAGGATAAAAGATAAAGGAATAAGGTCTTTAATGTATTCCTTATGCTTCTACACGCTAAATTATTTGTTCTGACAGTACGCTATTTTTGAAAAATCCCAAGCCACAGCCCGGTTTTGAATCCCTTTTGGAAAAGGCGAAAGGTTTTTGTGCCTACCGGGAAAGGAGTGCTCAGGAAGTGCGCCGGAAAATGAAAGGCTGGGGTGCCCCGTACAATTTGGAGCAGAGGGTGGTAAAAGCGTTGGAGGAAGAAAATTTTTTGAATGACGCGCGTTTTGCCAAATCGTTCGTGCGGGGGAAATTCAAAACGAATAAATGGGGAAAAAAGAAAATAAGAGCAGCGCTTCATGCCTCAGGCATTGGAGACACACTCATCCGCGAAGCGTTTTTGGAAATTGATTCTGAACAATATGCGGAGGTAGCTAAAAATTTAGCTGAAAAGAAAATGAAAGTTTTGTCTAAGGAACCAGATAGTTACAGCCGTAAGGCAAAACTATTTCAGTACCTTGCACAGAAGGGGTTTGAAACCGAATTGATATCGAAAATCTGTGCGGAATTTTCCGCAGATTGATCCTTATTTTTTCAGAAATCTGAAATTCTTGCCCGGATAAACCGCAGAGTTGCCTAAAAGTTCTTCTATTCTTAGAAGTTGGTTGTATTTGGCCATACGGTCACTGCGTGAAGCCGAACCTGTTTTAATCTGACCGCAACGCAGCGCTACCGCCAAATCGGCGATGGTATTGTCTTCCGTTTCGCCGGAGCGGTGGCTCATGACGGAGGTGTATCCGTTCAGATGGGCCAATTCCACGGCTTCTATGGTCTCGCTCAGCGAGCCGATCTGGTTTACTTTCACCAGAATGCTGTTTGCAGTATGTTCGGAAATCCCTCTTTGAAGACGGTTTTTGTTCGTGACGAATAGATCATCCCCGACGATTTGAATTTTGTTGCCTAAAGCCTCGCTCATCCGCTTCCATCCGCTCCAATCGTCCTCGCTCATTCCGTCCTCAATGGATATAATGGGGTACTTCGCGCACCAATCCTTCCAAAAGTCAACCATGGCTTCGGGGGAGAGTTCTTCCCCCGTTGATTTCTTGAACCGATATACATTTTTTCCTTCATCGAAAAACTCGGTAGATGCCGCATCCAGGGCAATCCAAATGTCTTCTCCGGGTTTATAGCCTGCTTTTTCCACCGCGGAGAGCACTACCTCAATGGCCTCTGTATTGGAGCGGAGGTTGGGGGCAAATCCGCCTTCATCACCCACGTTGGTGGCCAATCCTTTTGATTTTAAAACGCCTTTCAGATGATGAAATACTTCGGTTCCCATGCGCAAGGCTTCAGAGAAGGATTCGGCACCGAAGGGCATGATCATAAATTCCTGAAAATCGATTCCATTATCGGCATGTGCACCACCATTTAGGATGTTCATCATAGGTACGGGGAGCAGATTGGCTTTCATCCCTCCCACATAGTTAAAAAGCGGTTGATTCAGTTCATCGGCGGCAGCTTTAGCCACTGCCAGGGAAACGCCTAATATGGCGTTGGCTCCCAGGTTAGATTTGTTGGCCGTTCCGTCCAGCCGAAGCATCTCCGAGTCTAACCCGTGTTGGTCAAATACATCAAAACCGATCAGATTTTCCTGCAGCGTGGTGTTTACGTTTTGTACGGCTTTGGAAACGTCTTTACCCATGTAGCGGGTTGCGTCTCCGTCGCGCAGTTCAGCCGCTTCATGCGCCCCTGTGGATGCTCCTGATGGAACTGCGGCACGGCCGAAACCGCCATCAGAGGTGTGTACATCAACTTCTACGGTAGGGTTTCCACGTGAATCAAGAACTCTTCTGGCGTGAATTTTTGCTATATATCCCATGCTGTTTGTTTTCTATCTGGCAAAAATAGTATTTGAATCGGTTAAAATATGGAGTAATTTTATCTGTATTAAAATAGGCTGAAAAGAGCAAACAGGTTTGTTTATTAGTAAGATAGGTTTGTAAATCAATCAGCGTTTTCTGCTATGGTCAATAACTGGTTCACGGCCATGTCAATGTTCTTTTTGATATCAGATATGCTTGCCTCCATCATGTAGCAGGGCGCGGTAATGATTTTCAGTTTTTTATCCGTGTGAATTTCACGAATACTTTTGTTAACGGCTTTTGCACCTGATTTTTCCAATCCTTCAGATATGGAGGCAATTTCATAAGAGGTGGAACCGGTATCGCTTCCCACAGTTAATTCCGGGTGGTAATCGGTGCCTTCCAGTGCCTTGGCCACCGCCGTAGGCGCGAT
>JBIJBG010000136.1:0-5798 GCA_044345355.1 Flavobacteriales bacterium | reverse complement strand
CCCGGTTGTACTCAAAATCGCGGATCCACATCATGGCATGGGTATCGGCAAAAATATCATCCAGCTCGAAATTGAATCCGGCATGCGCAAATAGGTGGGTTTCCGTTTCCAGATACAGGCGGGTTTTGGCAATCCATTCCAGGTGGTCGGGCGGAAAATCCTTCAGTTCCTTTATTCCGTAAGATTCAAAAGTTTGTATTCCGCCGTAAGATTCATACCAGGCTTCGAATGTTTTGTTTTTGGGCGTGCCGAAGAAAGAACGTTTTTTTGTTTTTTCGGCTTCAAAGCAATCCAGCAGGGTCTGTTCATGATTACCCCGAAGAAACAGGCAGTTTACTTCTGTTTTTTCGAGAGCCATCAGGTAATCGATTACTCCTTTGGAGTCAGGTCCTCGGTCAATGTAGTCGCCTACAAACAAAAGCGTGTCTGAGCCCTGCGGACAAATTTCCCCCTCAATCAGTTTTCTGAGGGTGCGCGCGCAGCCGTGAATATCTCCTATCGCAATAAAGCGGTCCGACATCATTATTTTTTTCCTTGTCCGGCTACCTCGGCCATGAGTTTGGCCAAGGTAGCCTCATCAGCCAGAAAATAATCTTTCTGAAGGTTTAAAGCATCGTCAAATTCAAAAACGTAGGGTATCCCTGTAGGTATATTCAGTTTCAGAATTTCCTCCTCGGACATGCCTTTCAGTAGCATCACGATACCGCGCAGACTGTTTCCGTGGGCTGCTACCAACACGTCGTTATTTTCTGATAAACTTGGGCGTATTTCATGTTCCCAATAGGGCATCAGGCGGTCAATGCAATCTTTGAGCGATTCGGTGAGCGGAATATCTTTTTTATCCAGTTTGCGGTATTTGGCATCTCCTGTGGAACTGAAGGGGTTATTTTCGTCAAGCGGCGGAGGTGCCACGGCAAATCCACGTCTCCAAAGGAGTACCTGCTCATTTCCATATTTTTGGGCAGTTTCGGTTTTGTTCAATCCGGTAAGCATGCCATAGTGCTTTTCATTTAGTCTCCACGAATTTTTTACCGGCAGATACATCAGATCCATTTCTTCCAATGCCAGCCAGAGCGTTTTTATGGCACGCTTTAAATAAGATGTATGGGCAACATCAAAGATAAATCCGGCTTCTTTCAGCGACTTTCCTGCCTCGCGCGCCTCTTCAATGCCTTTGGGGGATAACGGTACGTCGGTCCATCCGGTGAACCGGTTTTCCTTGTTCCATTCGCTTTGTCCGTGCCTGAGCAGTACCAGTCGCTTCATGTGTCCAAATTTTTCAGTAGCAAAGATAACAAACCATGAGTGTGTTTTAAACAGGAGCGAATCTTGGGTGTCTATTTACTTGATTGATGTAGGGCGATTTTTTATCGGGCAGTCTTGCATTTTTTGGTTTAGTTTTGCGGTATGGTTTCACGGATTTTGGCTTTGGTAAGGTTTGAGGCTATGATGGAATTCAGAAATAAGGCTCTCACCGGATCCTTGTTTGTGTATGTTATCTCTACGGTCTTTGTCTGCTACAGGGCTTTTGATTCGGTGAATAGTTCTGCCGTATGGAACGCATTATTTTGGTTGGTGATTTTGTTTTCCTGCACCAATGCCGTGTTACGTTCTTTTCAGCGTGAAAATAAGGGAAATGCGTTGTACCTCTACCAAACGCTGAAACCCGGGGACTTGATTTTGGCTAAAATCATATTTAACTACATTTTAACGCTGTTTTTGATACTGGGTACTTTACCTGTATTTTTCCTGCTTTTGGGGAGTCCGCTCAAGAGTCCTTTTGTTTTTCTTTTGGTGGTTCTTTTGGCTGCCGGGGCGGTTTCTGCCTGCCTTACTTTAGTTTCTGCGGTAGCCGCAAAAACCACTCATGCAGCCGGGCTAACCCCTGTGTTGGGCTTCCCCGTTATTCTGCCTTTGCTTATGGTGGCCGTTAAGGCATCCGGCAACGCTGCCGCGGGTATTAGCCTATCCATGTATTGGGATTTACCGGTGGTTTTAGGAGCATTTAACCTGATGTTGGTGGTATTGTCCTACTTATTATTTCCCTACCTTTGGCGAGATTAAAAGGAGTCTTTCGGCTGCATGAATATAGGAGCTTTTTTGATTCGTAACGGTTGGAAGATGGCGGGTGTACTGTTTCTTCTTTACTCTATTCCTCAGGCTTGGCTGGCAGAAGTTTCTATTCAGGTCATTCTGCATGAAACGATCCGCAATCTGTATTTTCACGTAACCATGTGGTTTGCCATGATTGCCGTGTTTGCTGGGTCGGTAACTTATTCGGTGAAGGCCATGCGTTCAGGAAGCCGCCTACACGATATCCGTGCGGAGCAATTTGCCCAAACCGGTATGATTTTCGGATTTATCGGAATAGTCACCGGCATGATATGGGCCGAGTTTACCTGGGGAGCACCCTGGGTCAATGATCCCAAGCTAAACGGGTCAGCGGTGAGTCTGATGATTTATCTCGCTTATTTTGTGCTGCGCGGTTCCATTCCCGATCCGCTGCGAAGGCTTAAAACCGCTGCCGTATATAATTTGTTCTCTTTTGTCATGTTGTTGCTCCTGATCGGACTGATGCCACGCCTTACGGATAGCCTGCATCCCGGAAACGGTGGCAATCCCGGATTTGGCGGATATGATTTAAAAAATACCATGAAAGCGGTTTTTTATCCCTCTGTTTTGGGATGGATTTTAATCGGTTATTGGATTGCCGGAATTAAATCTCGCATCAAAATGGCTCAATATCACATTCAAGAGGAAAATTCGTCTCTCCTATGATACAAAAACGAGTTTTTATCGTCGTGTTTGCCGTCTTCGGATGGTTAAATACAGTTTATGCCGTTCAGGATTCTCTCACTGCGTATGCCGAAACGCCGGACACGTTGTTGGATTTAAACCGGTCACTCGGCGGATTGAAAGAACTGGTTATTGCCAGGGAAACAATTATTCCGCAGGCAGTAGCCGTTACTCCTGAAGGGCTTATCATTTTGCGGACTCCTTCTGCGCTGAAAGCAGAGTCTTATGCTTTTGAATTAAAAGCCGTGGCTTCTAATGAAGAGGTATATCTGGTCAGCATAAAAATATCCCGAAAAGGAAATATGGTTTTGGTGAGTACCGTTTCCGATAAAATTGACATGGCCACCGGCTTTAGGAAAGAAGGGAAAATTTATGTGGTGGTGGCTGTGTCGCTGATTCTTTTTTGTGTGTTGATCGGGTATCTGATTTTTTTGGATCGCAGGCAAAGAAAAATAGATGAGGTTCTGGCGAACCGAGATCACAAATAAATTGTTATTGCAATATGAAGAAGTCGTACATCGTGTTGGCGGTCATTTTTTTTGCCGCTGTGGGTATCATTTATTGGTCGGTGAGTAATGCCGGAAGTTTTGCTTCGTTTGAAGAAGCATCCGAAGCACAGGGCAAGGAATTTCAGGTGGCCGGGGTACTCAATAAAGACAAGGAAATGGTTTATGATCCTACGGTAAATACCGATTTGTTTACCTTTTACATGGTGGATAAAAAGGGGAATGAATGTAAGGTTAATTATAAAGGCTCCAAACCTCAGGATTTCGAGCGCTCGGAAGAAGTAGTTATCCACGGAAAGATGGAGGGCGATGTGTTTGTGGCTCATAAAATTTTGATGAAATGTCCCTCCAAATACAATGATGCGGGCAGTGAGTTTAAAGAAGTTTCGATGAATTAAGATTTTCTGAATGATGGCTGAAATACAATACACCGGAGAATGGCTTTGGGCCGGCATACTGGGAAACATACTTACTGCGCTCGCTTTTTCTTCCGCTCTTTTCAGTGTTTTTTCCTGGTATTTTTCGGAAAAAAATATCCGCGGAGGTTGGTTTTCCTGGGAGAAAGCCGGTGTTTTTTCGTTTTGGATTCACGCCGTTTCGGTGCTTTCCATCATTGGTCTGCTTCTCTTCCTCCTCTTTAATCACCGGTTCGAATATCACTATGTATGGCAGCACAGCAATACGTCCATGCAGATGAAATACATTCTTTCCTGCCTCTGGGAAGGTCAGGAGGGCAGCTTTCTGCTATGGATGTTTTGGCATGTCGTTCTTGCCTCGGTATTGCTTTTTACGGCTAAAAAATGGCGCGCTCCCGTTATGTTCACCATCATGTTGGTGCAGGTATTTCTGGTTTCCATGATTTTGGGCATTGTGATTGAATTACCTGCACTGGAGTATAAAATAGGCAGCAATCCGTTTATGCTCCTCCGCGAACACGAGACCATGCGAAATATGCCTTTCGTCAAAATGCCCGACTATCTGGCTTCGCTGGACGGCAGAGGATTGAATCCTCTTCTGCAAAATTACTGGATGACAATCCATCCCCCTACGTTGTTTTTAGGCTTTGCATCGACCTTGATTCCTTTTGCTTTTGCACTAGCCGGTTTGTGGCGCCGTCGTTTTACGGAATGGCTCAGCCCTGCACTTCCCTGGGCATTTTTTGGGGTCATGATTCTGGGACTCGGCATTCTCATGGGCGGAGCCTGGGCCTATGAGGCGCTCAGCTTCGGCGGTTTCTGGGCCTGGGATCCGGTGGAAAATGCCTCTCTGGTTCCCTGGCTTACTTTGGTGGGTGGAGCCCATCTCATGTTGGTTTTCCGCAATAAAGGAACCTCTCTCCTTTGGGCTTTTATCCTCATCCTTCTTACGTTTATTCTTATTTTATATTCTACTTTCCTTACCCGGAGCGGCGTATTGGGAGAGTCCAGTGTGCACGCTTTTACCGATTTGGGGATGAGCGGCCAGCTCCTATTTTATCTGCTATTCTTTGCCTGGTTACCGGTGGTTATTTTTACCTACAACCGCAAAGTCAGGCTGAATTATGTGTTAGTCACCCTCTGCCTTTTCGCGCTTACGCTGGTGCTCGGCTTCAATACTTACATCACTGTAGGATATCTGGTGTTTGCTCTTTTCTCTCTGTTTTTGGTCTACCTCAATTACCGGCAGTATTTTCCGAAGGAGGAAAAGGAAGATGCTTTTTCCTCGCGTGAGTTTTGGATGTTTATGGGGGCACTGGTGCTGCTTCTTTCTGCATTTCAAATCAGCATGGAAACCTCTCTGCCTGCTTTGGGAAAAGCATTTGGGCAGGTTCCCGGACTGGGGAGCCTTTTTCCTTCCAATATTACCTCGTCATCCGAAGCAATCGAGATTTATAATGCCTGGCAAATCCCGTTCGGTTTTTTGGTGGCCTTGTTGATGGCGGTTGGCCAATTTTTCCGCTACCGCGAAACGGAATGGAAGTCCTGGCTCCGAAATGTAGCGTTTGCCTTTCTCTTTTCACTCATTGCCTCTTTGCTTATTTCTCAATTTTCGGGCATGCTTTCCCGCCCTTTTTACTTTTTACTGTTTTTTGCCTCGCTGTTTGCCATTACCGCCAACCTGCATTACCTGGTCGCTTTTGTGAAGGGAAAATGGCGTTTTGCCGGGCCTTCCGTGGCCCATATCGGATTTGCGCTCATTATGGCCGGGGCGTTGGTTTCGGCCGGGCATAAACAGGTTATTTCAGAAAATACCGCCAAATCAGTCAATCTGGAAGCCTTGAGCAAGGATTTCAAAAACAACGAAAATATTTTGCTTCACAAGGGTGATACCCTACCCATGGGTGAATACCACATCACTTACCGGGCCGATTCGGTGAGCGGTATCAACCTGTTTTTTGCCGTAGATTATCTGAAAAAGAGTGAAACCGGAGTGTTTACCAAAGCCTTTACGCTATATCCAGTGTTGCAGACCAATCCCATGTTTGGCAATGTGGCGGAACCTTCTACCAAACATTTC
>JBIJBG010000135.1:0-5845 GCA_044345355.1 Flavobacteriales bacterium | reverse complement strand
AAAATTTGGATGAAGTATTCGAAAACCGCGAGCAGATTGAAATATCCCGCCACTACGAAAAAATGCCTAAACCCTCTCTTCTCGCTATTCAGGAATGGCTGGATGACGATATTTATTTCCGGCATCCAGAAGAAGAGGTAAAATAAGGATTACATGCTCGCCGGAAAACACATTCTTTTAGGTGTTACCGGTGGCATAGCCGCCTACAAAACAACCTATTTGGTTCGGCATTTGATTAAATCAGGTGCAGAAGTCCGTATCATCATGACGCCGTCAGCGAAAGCTTTCATCACCCCGCTTACGCTGTCTACCCTTTCTAAACATCCCGTTCATACCGAGATGTTTGACTCTGAAACGGGAACTTGGAATAACCATGTGGAACTGGGTATCTGGGCCGATTATTTTATCATCGCACCAGCAACGGCCAATACCTTGTCCAAGCTAGCCTCCGGCCAAAGCGACAACTTACTGACTGCCACTTATCTGTCCTCCCGTTGTCCCGTTTTTATTGCACCGGCCATGGATTTAGACATGTGGATCCACCCGGCGGTTCAACAGAATATTACCTTACTCAAGGAGCGGGGAAACCTGATTATTCCACCCGAAAAAGGAGAACTGGCCAGCGGTTTAGAAGGAGAAGGACGCATGGCTGAACCTGAAAATGTGTTGCAATTTATAATTGATCAGCAGATTTCTAAACTGACGCTCAACGGCAAGAAAGTGCTCGTGACCGCAGGGCCTACCTATGAGCCCATCGACCCGGTGCGCTTTATCGGAAACCGGTCTTCCGGGCTGATGGGCATTGAAATCGCCAAACGTTTTGCCGAAAAAGGGGCCGGGGTGGTGCTGGTTTTGGGGCCTACCCATTTGGAACCGCCCAAAGGAATGGAAATACTGAGAGTAGAAACAGCCGAGCAAATGTTCGATGCCGCGATGACGAACAGCCCGGATGCTGATTTTATTATCTGTGCCGCCGCCGTGGCCGATTACCGACCCGGTGAAGCGCGGGACAGAAAAATAAAAAAAACAGAAGAGCCGCTCCGACTTGAACTGGTAAAAAATACTGATATCCTGGCTCATATCGGAAAACAAAAGAGACCGGAGCAGGTTTTGGTTGGGTTTGCCTTAGAAACGCATGACGAGGAATACAATGCCCTTAAGAAACTGGAAAATAAAAATGCGGATCTGATTGTCCTGAACTCCTTGCAGGATCCTGAAGCGGGCTTTGGAAAAGCTACCAATAAAATCACTATTTTTGACCGAAAGGGACAACGGCACGATTTTGAGCCCAAACTGAAAAATAAAGTAGCGGAAGATATCGTTGATATGGCCATCACCTTTTCAAATACCATCAAGGCATGAAAAAAATCAGCCTATTCCTTCTGCTGTTTATCCCTGTTCTTTCTGCGGAGGCACAAGAATTGAATGCAACCGTGAAAGTAATGTATCAGAAAGTAACCGATGTAGATCCTTCCATATTCAAAGCATTGGAAACCTCGGTAACCCAATTTCTGAATAATACCCGGTGGACATCCGATGTCTATGGGCCTGAAGAACGGATTGAATGCAGCTTTCTCATCAATATTACCGATGCCAAAAGTCCCGAATCATTTGTGGCAGAACTTACGGTAGGGTCGCGCCGACCTGTTTATGGCTCCGCATTTTTTTGCAGCATGCTGAATATTAAAGACATGGACTTTGACTTTACCTACGTACCTTTTCAGCCCATGGAGTTTTCCGAAACATCCTTTCTAAATAACCTCACGTCCGTACTGTCCTATTATGCTTTCATCATTCTGGCCATGGATTACGATTCCTTTTCACCTGACGGAGGTAGCGCATTTTACACCAAGGCCAATCAGATTGTCCAGAATGCCCAGCAAACACCTGAGTTAGGATGGAAAAGTTTCGACAGTGGAGGAAGAAACCGCTACACCCTTTCTGAGGACTTACTGAATCCGGCATTTAAAAATTTCCGTACGTTTTTATTTAAATACCACCGTGAAGGTTTTGACCACTTTTACAACGATTTTGAGAAGTCGAGGGCTAAGGCAATAGAAGCCCTGTTGGGCATTGAAGAAATTTTCAAGCAACGGCCCAACTCTTTTCTGCTTCAGGTCTTTTTCAACAGCAAACGAGACGAGGCCATCAATATGCTGAAGGACGCGCCACTTATCGAAAAACAAAATCTGGTACAGGTAATGCGCAAGGTAGACGGAGCAAATGCCTCCCGATGGGATGAGTTACTGAAAAACTGATTCAGGGATGAAATCGCTTCATGATTTCCATACTTAACAGACGATAAACAGCCTCTTTATAAGGGTCTTTTTCCAAGAGTTTTAAATGGGATGAAATTACCTTCAAATCTGCCCTTTTGGCAGGACCTGTCTGCTGGCTTAATGCTTCCGAGGGAACGGCGGATATAAATGTTTCTCTCACCAATTCATTCAATAACGTTTCGGGCAATCCGTTTTCCTTTAGAATATCAGCTCCGAGCATGAGCATAAAATTGGGAAAATTGCTCACAAAAATAGCCGCCAAATGCGCCATCTTTCGCTGTTGTGAAGTAAATTCATACACGGTATCCGAAATACGCCCGGCCAACTCACGTGCCACATGAATCGTTTCCTCGTTGGAAGCCTCAAGGCAAACCGGAGCATGAGATAAATCAATCTCAGTTCCCTTCAACACTCGCTGCAGGGGATAAAAAACACCATGGTTGGAGGAAACGGCAGAAAGGGCATCAAGTTCCACGGATCCCGCCGTATGAAACACGAAACGACCTGGCAACCTGTAGCGTTGATCCAGCAGGGAAATCACATCATCTTTAACGGCAAATAGCACAATATCTCCCGGTCCTGTATCCACATGGAGATCAGAGAGGGCCTGCACACCCGTCATTTGAGCAAATGTCCGGTTTCTAGCGTCGGACTTTCCGAATACACCGGCCACCGGAAAATGACTTCGCGAAAAGGACTTTATCAAAGCCCAGGCCATGTTACCGTTGCCGACAATGAACACGTTATTCATGACCGGCCTTAATTAATTTTTGTCTCAATACCTTGCCCGAATTCAGATCTATCTGCAGAAAATAAATACCGGGAGATAATGAGGAGATAGAGGACGAAAACGCACTCCCACCTTCATCATAGGAAAAAAGCAACCCAAAATTCCGGCCATCTGTATCGGTAAGAGAAACTCTTTTTACGCTCTCACCCGTGGGAACAGATATCCGAAAAAAATCATGCACCGGATTCGGCATAATCTGAACATCGGATTCAGGCCCATCCTTATCCCCCATTCCAAGAACCGCAGACTGAGAATCGGATGCTTCCAAAAGATTATTCATTTTCCAAGCCAATACACCCGATAATCCGGGCCCTAAACCTTTCGAAATCCCTACGGCAACTATACCACCGTCAGAGGAAACAATTATCTGTCGGGCCACATTGTCCCCCGAATTGCTAACTACTCTTCCATCCAGAAAATAACCAGAATCATTAAGCACATAATAAACAGCATCCGATTTAGTGGTTCCGACGGGTATCCATTTACCGGCCACCACCATCTGGTCAGCTCCATACAGGTGTGCCGTGTACAGGTATTCATTGAGGGTAGGTCCGCCCAGCAGCGTTTGATCTACATAATTTCCCGCTGTATTGAAAAAAAAGCTGGCGGGAGCATAATGGGGTCCTGGCTTGGAACTTCCCACCACCACAAATCGCCCTGCGGGGAATTTAACCAAGGCATGGCCTTCCTGGGCTCCGGGCAGAGTAGCCACGGTTTCAAAATCCCACAAATTATTCACATGATCCAAAGATGCCAGAAATACATCCTCTCCCGTGTTTTCAAAAAAAGTGCCGTACCCGCAAATGGCCACCTTACCCGGCTGGTATTCCAAAATATCACGGGCCGCCTGATCTCCTGCCGAGCCCAAAGTTTTAGTAAACAGGGTATCTCCCTGCGCATTTATCTTTAGAATATACGCATCGCTTCCTCCGGCACCGAAGGAGTATGTTTTGCCGACCACCAAAAAATTCCCGTCGGAAAGAGGAATAATTTTATCTGCAAAATCCCAATCAGAGCCACCATAATGCCTGGTGAAAAGCGTATCTCCGTTTTCATCGGTCCTGATAATCAAGACATCATACCCGCCGTTTCCGAAAGAATTGCCATAACCTGCCAACAGGTAACCCCCGCCGGGAACTTGAGCGATACTGCGAGCTCCCTCAGAATTATAAAAACCGATATTTTTAGCCCATTCCAATTGGCCATTGATGGATATTTTCACCAAAAAAACATCCGATTGCCCGTTGGTAAAAGAACCGGTCTGCCCACAAAGCACATACCCCGAATCAGCCGCTTCCACAATACCAAACCCTTCTTCTGCACCGAAATAGCCATAAGAGTGGGTAAAAGGAATATTCTGTCCGACGGTTGTGCAACAATTAGCGGCCGTAAAAGTGAGCCACAGAAAAAAACGGATGGCATTCATGGGTGTGCTCATTTATCTGGTTTCAGTTTTTACCGTATTTTTTCCAAAGCGTTTCGCCAAACCCGCCCGCAAACTGAGTCCTGAAGAAATTCGCTCAGCAGCAATACTCTGGAGCGTCTGAGTACCGAGTGTAAAATGCCAGCCCTGTCCGAAATGAAAACCCAAATCCAGGCCTACATTCAAGCCTCCCCAACCACCGTAGGCCAAAGTACCCGAAACGCTCACAAAAGGATCGGGAATACCCGTGATACGAAGTGTACCTCTGGGAAGATAGCCGGGAAAAAGAAGGTAATCGGCACTTACATTCATAAATAACCTACGGGGCAAAACCGTATAGGAATAACCCAATTCCACCCGTCCCGGCATGGGAAGCCATAGAGCACCACTGGCAGTTCTACCGGATAAACCCTCTGTCAGGCTGTCCACCGTTTCGTTAATCAAATTCCCGTTTACATTCAAGAGATTATCCACATTAACCCCTGAAAACGTAAAGGCGGTATCCAAACTCCGCGTAGAGGAAAAACGGTTAAACCGCATCATACCGAACTGATCAGCCTTCAAATAAATCAGATGCCGCTTCCTGTCTGTCATCACAAAATTCAGATTCCCGAATATTCCGAACCCGTTGGGATAAAAAAATCTGTTTTTGGAGGCATCGTTTTGGGCAAACGAAAAATCGGCATCCACATCAAGGTATTGGCCGTCTTCCCGGGTGAAGATACTTCCGCGGGGCAGACTAAGATTAAAAAACTGATTGGCATTGGCCACGCCCAGACCGAAACCGAGTCCTTTATGCCAGGTTTTCCCCGAAAACTCTTTTACAAAACTCGTCTGCAGGTACTGGTAACTCAAAAAGCGGGCATTCAGGCCGGAAAGATCCAGGCGTTCATCCAAAAAGGGAGCATTGCCGTACAGACCGAGCCGATAGGCATCGCGGGAGAATGTTCCTCCGAAAAGAAACCGATAGCCCAAATTGACCGAATAAGACCAATTTTTCCCGAATCCGGTGTCTGGCTTATGCAGAAAACCTATTTCGGCGCCCATTTCCATGCCGAGCCGATTCTGATTCTTCATGCGCTTCAGGGAGCGGTTTTTCATGTTTTCGTCTATGTATCTTCCCGCCAGAAAAAAACGGATCATCTCGGTATTTAACGAGTTGGAATTGGCCTCAAAACTGCCGTTAATATGAACCTGCATAGAATAATCGCGCCGGTCCTGCGGACTGTAATCCGTCATCTGTTGGGCAGAAAACCAGAAGAAAATAGGAATAAGCCAATCGTGCATAATCAAAAAGCTGGGTTAAAGTCCGGCGGTGAGCTTGGCCACCACTTTCAGATGCAAAAAATAATC
>JBIJBG010000019.1:0-19723 GCA_044345355.1 Flavobacteriales bacterium | reverse complement strand
AAGGAGGCCAACTGTTCTTCCAATGATTTAATTTTTGCCTGCGCTTCGGTGAGTTTACGCCGCTCTGTTTCCACTACTTCGGGTTTGGCCTGTTGCACAAAACGTTCGTTGGCTAATTTTCTTTGTACGCTGGCTTCAAAGCCCAGGTAATACTCTAAATCTTTTCTAATTTTTTGAGCTTCTTCTTCAGGATTGATATGTTCTCCGGCAGAAATGTAAAATTCCAAGGCTTTTACAAGCAGGGTAAAGGAGCCGGCGGGTTTTTCAGTGCATTTTCGAAATTCGGCGATATTGGCCAATTTGGATGCAGAAGCACTATAGGCCGGAATTTGTGTAGCCTGAATGGTAAGCGCTTCGCGAAACGGAATGCCTTTTTCATTGCGGAAATTGCGTAAAGCGGTTACGAGTTCCAACGCTACTTCCATATCGGCTGATGCGGAATCTGCAACGGAAATATCAGCAGGCCAGGCTGCGCAGATGAGGTATTCTTTTTCATTTCGCTGGCGCACCTGATGCCATAATTCTTCTGAAATAAAGGGAACGAATGGGTGGAGCAGCTTCAGCAGATCTTCGAAAAAACCGAGTGTGGTTTCCATTACTTGGCTGCCAATATCGCCTCCTTTCGGTTTGATGAGCTCCAGATAGATGGCACAGAAATCGTCCCAGAAAAGTTTATATGTGGCCATCAGGGCCTCCGAAACCCGGAATTGGGCATAATGTTCATTGATATCTCCAATGGTAGAAGCCAATCGGCATCGGAACCAATCCATAGCCTGTGCGGCAGCGGTTTCAGGCTCTTCCTCTACGGCGCTCCAACCTGCTATCAGGCGGTAGGAGTTCCATATTTTATTGGTGAAGTTTCGGCCCTGTTCACAAAGCGATTCATCAAAAAGCAGGTCGTTCCCGGCCGGTGAACTCAAAAGCATGCCCACGCGCACTCCGTCGGCCCCGTATTTTTTTATTAAGTCAATCGGATCGGGCGAGTTACCCAGCGATTTACTCATTTTCCGGCCTGATTTGTCTCGAACGATTCCGGTATAATACACATTCCGGAAGGGTACTTCTCCTCGATATTCCAAACCCGCCATAATCATCCGTGCTACCCAGAAAAACATGATTTCGGGTGCTGTAACCAAATCATTCGTGGGATAGTAATAATTGATTTCGCGGTTATCCGGATTTTTGAAACCGTCGAAAACAGCTATTGGCCATAACCAGGATGATGCCCATGTATCCAATACATCATCTTCCTGACGCAAGTCTGCCGCAGTAACTCCCGGAACTTTGTCGGCTAATTTTTTTGCCGCTTCCTCTGCAGTTTTGGCTACGGCCACTATTTCAGAATCGGATTTCAGGTACCAGGCGGGAATGCGGTGGCCCCACCAAAGTTGCCGGCTCAGGCACCAGTCAGTTACGTTCTCCATCCAATGGCGGTAGGTATTTGAAAATTTCGGTGGCCAAAATTTTACGGTTCCGTTGTTCACCACTTCCAGAGCCGGTCCGGCCAGTTTCTTCATTTCCAGAAACCATTGCAGGGACAGCCGCGGCTCCACCACGGCATCGGTTCGTTCGCTGAACCCAACTTTGTTTTTTAGGTTTTCCTGCTTGATTAAATGTCCGTTTTCCCTATATAGGCGAACCATTTCTTTCCGTGCCTCAAACCTGTCTTTCCCGTCAAGTATAATCGAGTCGGCATTCATAGTGCCGTCTTCATTCATGATGTTCAGTATGGGCAATCCGTGCTTTTTACCTAACTCATAATCGTTCACGTCGTGGGCGGGAGTTACTTTCAGGCAGCCCGTTCCGAATTCGGGATCTACATATTCATCCCTAATGACCGGAATAACGCGCCCGATAAGAGGTATCTTGGCAAATTTGCCGTGAAGATGGGTAAATCGTGGATCTGCCGGATTTACACAGATGGCCGTATCGGCCGGAATGGTCTCAGGGCGGGTGGTGGCAATGGTCAATTTTTCGCCCGATTCATTGCCTTCTGCATCACAAACCGCATAAGCAATGTGGTACAGAGCGGAATCCACTTCTTTATAAATTACCTCTTCATTGCTTATGGTCGTCTTTGCCGCAGGGTCCCAGTGAATCATTCGCCAACCCCGATAAATGAGACCTTTATCGTATAAGTCGATAAATACATCAATTACGGCGTCGTAATAATCCGGATCCATGGTGAATGAGGTGCGGTCCCAGTCGCAGGAGGCACCCAATTTTTTCAGCTGCTCCAGAATGATTCCTCCGTGCTTTTCTTTCCATTCCCACGCGTGCTTCATGAATTCAACCCTGCTCAGGTCTGATTTTTTGATGCCTTTTGTTCTGAGCATCTGCACTACTTTGGCCTCAGTGGCAATGGAAGCATGGTCTGTACCGGGCACCCAGCAGGCATTCTTCCCCAACATCCTTGCCCTGCGTATAAGTACATCCTGAATGGTGTTATTGAGCATGTGGCCCATATGAAGTACACCGGTTACATTTGGTGGCGGAATCACAATAGTGAAAGGCTCCCGTTCGTCCGGTACGGATCGGAAAAATCCCTTATTCATCCAATCGGCATAACGCCTTTCTTCAACGGACGTAGGGTCATACACCTTGTTTATGTCCAACATGCTTAATCAATTTTAGGAGCAAAGATAATTCCTGAATCGGCAAAAGGGGCAAGGAATGGTGAATTGGCGGGTTTTCCGGGTTCCCTGTGCCGTAGTGCGTATTATGCTTCTCCGGCGGGAGTCTGCAGGAATATTTTCATTTCACATTCGGCACAAAGGCGTTCGCCTACGCTCACTTCTGCCCGAATTACCGACACATTGGCCACTTTATGCAGATGTTCTATACGGGTACGGATGGACTCTTTTGTTTTGGGCAAAAAATGAATTTTCAAATTTTTTATCTGGCCTATGAATCCCACTGCGGGCGGTGTGCCGTGTAATTTGGACAAATAACCCGAATGGAGCGCTCCGGTTTGTGCCATGTTTTCAGTGAGACCGAATTCCGTGAATAATCCGTTGACCGAGAGTAGATGATTTTCAGGAGGAGTGAAGCCGCTCTCGCATTCATTTTCCGTACAAAGGAAAAGGGTATCCACCGCTATAAAAGGATGACGCTGGGGAATGAGTGCCTCAACTTCTGCTCCTGAAATGGGGAGGGTTTGTTCCATCAGACAACCGTTAGGTGAATGTATCCGTAGCCGAAACGGGCGCTTTCGGGCACCATACAAAGTATGCGTTGACCCTTTTTGATATTACCGCTGTTGAACAATTCTTCCAGAATCATCAAAAAAGCCGCTGATCCCAGGTTTCCGACGGTAGTCAGGTTGGTGAAGTATTTTTCCCGTTCAATGGGAAATCCTATTTTAAGCATATCCTGATATGTTTTCTCCATAAAAAACATACTGGAAATATGGGGCAGAAACCAATCTATTTCTTGATGATTCAGTCCGTATTTTTCTTTTATTTTTTCAGTAAAATAACCTCCGTAAGTGATGATGTTATCGCCCAAAATGCGTGTGTCCTGATTTATCGAAAACATCGATTTTTCGGCCCATGTTTTCGGGTCAAATTGCCGGTATCCCGTCAGGTCTCCGTCTTCATTTTTTTCAGCTCCTATAAACATGCAGGTTTTCAACTCGTGCGCGTAGGAAGTGGATTCCATCCAGTCAATCCGCAGGTTGAGCTGCTCATTCGGCGAAGATTCCAAACGTGCCGCGCATGCACCATCGCTCAGCATCCAACGTAAAAAATCACGTTCAAAGGCGATATAGGGCTGTTGTTCCAGTTCCACCAATTTTCGATGTTCCTCCTCAAAATTTTCGGCTCGGAATGCTTTGGAAAAGAATTCGCTTCCGGTAGCAACGGCGTTATTTTTCAAACCTGCCTTTAGATGAAGAAATGCATTTTTTAAGGCATGAAATCCGGCCAGACAGGAACCCGTGCTGCCTATGGTTTCTACCTCCGAACCGCCCACCAGCCCATGAACCATGCTGCTGTGTGCGGGAAGGAGCTGGTCTGCCGATGTGGTTCCGCAGGAAAGCAATTCCATCTGGTCAGCTTGAAAGCGATCATCAAAAAGTGCCTTGACGGCCATGGCGGTCATTTGCGCATTGGTAAACAATGTATTTCCCTGCTTGTCAATGGCATAGTAGCGCCGGGTAATACCATTGTTGCGTAAGATGAGGCTTTTGGAGCGGCTCGGGTTGCCTCCTACCATACCTAGATAGTCTTCCATCTCCTCGTTCGGAACGGGGTTTCCGGGTAAAAAGCGTGCGAGGCGGGTAATGTAGACTTCTTTATTCAAGGTGTGTTTTTGAATGTACAAAGGTAATATTAACTTTTAACCCGTCGGTTTGCCCCTGATTAGGCTTATTCTGTCCGTAACGCTAAGTAAAACAAGTCATCTGAGGGGTATTTTGTTTTCATTTTTTCAAACACATGGAAATTAATGCCGCATCATCCGTGTTTCAGATGTGGTTTAATCGTCGTTTGTGTTAATTACTTCTTGGTTCAGCCTCGGTTTTCAAGTCGCCGGATTGTGTAATTTCGTCGCATGATCCGATTGATATCCTACAATGTAAACGGCATCCGTTCCGCCTTGAGCAAAGGTTTTAAGGAATGGTTGGCGGAGGCTGATCCTGAAATCCTGTGCCTACAGGAAATAAAGGCAGAGCCAGAACAACTGGATGAACGGATGTTTCATGAAATGGGCTATAAAACCTTTTGGTTTCCCGCTAAAAAAAAAGGGTATAGCGGTACTGCCATTTTTACGAAGATTTCGCCAAAACAGGTAGAATTTGGTTGCGGCATGGAAGAGTATGATTATGAAGGGCGCGTGATTCGCGCCGATTTTGAAGGGTTCTCAGTAATGAGCGTTTATTTTCCTTCGGGCACCACCGGTGAGGAACGCCAGAAGGTGAAGTACCGTTTTATGGATGATTTTCGCAGGTATGTGGATTCCCTCCGTAAAAGCATACCCAACCTGATTATTATGGGAGATGTAAATATCTGCCACCTGCCTATTGATATTCATGATCCCATCAGCAATAAAAATTCCACGGGATTCTTGCCTGAGGAAAGAGCCTGGCTGGACGGCTTTATCAAATCAGGCATGATAGATACGTTCAGGGAGTTTCACAAAGAACCGCATCAGTATTCCTGGTGGAGTTTTCGGGCGGCATCCAGGGAGCGAAATAAAGGTTGGCGGATTGATTATGCGCTGGCCTCCGAGCCGCTCAGGCCACACCTGAAAAGTGCCGGGCTGATGCCGGAGGCAAAACATTCTGACCATTGTCCCGTCATGCTTGAACTCGATTTTTCCTATCTTTGAATCATGAAAAGTGTACTTTCTTTATTGTTTTTAGTCACCTTGTTTACGGCAGTCTGTTTACCATCCTGCAAACCTTCCGAGTCTGATATGATTCAGAAGATATCTAAAGCCTGGCAGATTAACAAATACTACGAGAATAATGAGGATAGGACCTCCGAATTTAAACAGCGGAATAAAAATTTTACCCTCCAGTTTTATGAGGATTTGAGTTTTGTGCAAAGCGCCCTTGTAAACGATACCTTACGCACACGCAGCGGTGCCTGGATGCTCAATGAAGATCTCGACTCCCTTTTTCTTTATTCCACGGAGGATACAACCCGTTTTTTTATACGGTTGTTGCGTATCAAAAATTTAAATGTGCGTGAGGTGAAAGCAGATTCCACATTCGATTACCTGATGGTTGATTATTGATACGTTAATGAAAGTTTTAGATAAATTTCAACCCGGGAAAACCCTTTTTTCTTTCGAGATTTTACCGCCTCAAAAAGGGAGCAGCATCAATTCTATTTACGAGGCTATAGACCCTTTGCTCGAATTTGAACCCTCCTACATTAACGTTACCTATCACAGGCAGGAATACATTTATAAAAAGCGCGAAAAGGGCTTTTTGGAAAAAGTAGCCGTGCGCAAACGACCGGGTACCGTGGGCATTTGTGCCGCCATTAAATACAAGTACAACATTGATACGGTTCCGCATCTCATTTGCGGTGGGTTTACCAAAGATGAAACAGAAAATGCCCTCATCGATCTTCAGTTTTTGGGCATCAGCAATGTACTTGCCCTCCGCGGCGATCCGATAAAGACAGAACAGATGTTTACACCTACCGAGGGTGGTAACCGAAATGCCCTGGAATTGGTGGAACAAATCATGCGTCTGCGCAAGGGAATTTACCTGGATGAAGATGTGAAAAATCCTGAACCGCTTGATCTTTGCATAGGCGTTGCCGGATATCCGGAAAAACATTTTGAATCCCCCAATCTGGCTACGGATATTCATTTTTTGAAAAAGAAAATTGAGGCGGGTGCCGAATACATCGTTACCCAATTATTTTTCGATAATCAGAAATTTTTTGAATTTGTGGCAAGATGCAGGGAGGCGGGCATTCAAGTGCCTATCGTGCCGGGTATAAAGCCAATATCCCGGCTGTCCCACCTTACCTTTATGCCTAAGTTTTTTCATGTGGATTTACCTGAAACCTTCACCATGGAACTCCTGAAGTGCAAAACCGATCAGGAAGCATCCGAAGTGGGTAAGGATTGGGCCATAACCCAATGCAGGGAACTGGTAAAATTTGGGGTACCAAGTATTCATTTTTATACCATGGGCAAAAGCGAACAAACCGCCCAGATTGCCCGCGGTGTATATTAAATCCACTATTTTTTGCGTTGTTATCGTAAAAGTTGAATTTATATGAACGGAGAACAGAAAAAAGAAAATTCGAAAGCGGGAGTAATAATTTTGCTGTTGTTGTTATGTATTTCCGTGGCAGGGAATATCTGGCAGTTCCTGAATAACCGGCAAGTCATCATGGCTTCCGAAAAAATGGTCGTCGAGCGGGATACCTTATCTGCCCGCAAAGTGGAATTGGAATCGCAAGTGAACAAAATAACTTCTGAACTGGACATGTTCCGCGGACGTTCACAAGAATTGGATTCGCTGCTTGCAGAGGCCGATTTAAAGATCGAGGCCCAGCGTGCACAGATTGCCTCGCTCATCGAACAGAAAAAAGACTATCAAATTCTTCAGGCTCATTATGCCGACCTGCAAAGCCTTAAAAACACTTACTTGCAGGAAATTGAGCGACTGACTGCTGAAAATAAGGAACTGAAATACCAGAATACTGCTCTATCGGTAAAGGTGGATAGACTTAGCGAAGAAAAGGCCGATTTGAGTGAAAAAGTAAATTATGCTTCTGCGTTAAAAATTCAAAATGTACGCCTCACGCCTTACAAACTGTTGAGTAAAGGAAAGCAGAAAGAGGTAGAAAAAGCCAGCAAGGCAGACCGCATATCTATTAAGTTTACGGTACTTCCCAACAAACTTTCTCCATTAGGTCCCAAAACGGCCTACATCCGCATCATCAATCCTCAGGGTCTGGTCATGGCGGACGTCAGTGAATCTATCAAAAAATTCACCACCCGCGAAGGAAAGGAACTTACCTTTTCACGAACTTTTTCCTTTGATTATGACGGAAATGCCGCCGTTCGGGAAGTGAATTGGGATCAGGAGGTTTTCTACCCCGGCATGTATAAATTTGAAATTTTCATTGACGGCGATTATGCCGGAGGCGAAAGTGTGGCGCTTCAATAGACTGTATCAGTCTGTTCCCGTTTCAAATACGGTGGCGGCATTGCTTCCTCCAAATCCTGAAGCGGTTTTCAAGGCTTTGTGAATCGATTTTTTTTCAAGGCTTCGGATTACCTCTAAAGGTTGGCTTACTCCGTGGTTTTCATATCCTATAGAGGGGAGCAGTTCTCCTCTTTTCATGCTTTCCAGCAATATGGCAGACTCTATGATTCCGGCGGCACCCAGCGTATGGCCTATAAATCCCTTCAGGCTGTTGAGCGGAACCTGAGCCAATCCTGCGGCATGAAACGCCAAAGATTCCATTTCGTCGTTGTATGGCGTGGCTGTTCCATGCGCCCCCAGATAATCAATTTCTGAAGGCGAAATTCCGGCTTCCTGAATCGCCCCCCGGATGGCCAGCAGCAAACCGTCACCGGTACGCGAAGGCCCCGAAATATGATTGGCGTCGTTTGAACAGCCTGTTCCCGTGATGCGCACCGGGAATGTAACGTGGTTTTTGCTCAGCAGTAGGGCTCCCGCTCCTTCACCTAAATTAATTCCTGTACGTTCTGCATCGTAGGGGCGACATGGTCCGGAAGCCAGTGCCTTAAAACTGCCGAATCCCGAAACCACAAAAGGAGTAAGCAAATCGGCTCCGAAAACCACCGCATCATCATACTTTCCTGAGCGGATGAGCTCGTACCCTACATTCTGGGCCACTACGCCGGAGACGCAGGCGGTGGAAACGGTAATTGGTATGTTTTTATTGCCGTAATGGCGGGCTATTTTAGTCGCCGTATTCCATAAAAAAGCGGCATCCGGAATTGGCCTTGATTCACGGAGCAAATCCACATTTCCCTTGGTAGATGAAAAAATAAAAATGGTGCGGTCAGATTGGGCTGTTTCCTGATCCAAAATCGGATTGAGGCATTGAAGAATCATGGATTCCAGGCGTGTGAAGTTCGGAATGAGGTAATCCTCATGCTCAAAAAAACACGCCCATGCAGATTCCGAAAAACGGGAATCGGTAGGTTTTATGCCCGTCCTGCCACCGGCTATGGCTTCAAAAAGGGAATCAATATGCTCTCCGAGAGGAGTGAAAGCATTCCAGTTTTTTACGAAAACGGATGTCGGTTTCATCAGTCGGTAAAGGTGCATTTTTCCCCGCAAACGACAAGGGTATTGACTATAGTTGATTAATGGAAGGGCAGATTATTATTTTTCCAACCCGTCGGAATAAAATTTATCTTGACTTTTAGCTATAGGCTACCTAAATTTGTAAAAAATAGTAATGCGTAAAGATCAGGTTCCTCAGGATGACGGAAAAATGTTGGACGGGAAAACGCGTGACCTCTATTACGTGTTGGATGAACATGGCAACTATGTACAGGCTTTGAGCCAAGGCTGGGACCCTAAAACCGCCGTTTTGCAGCAGGCTTGGGAGGATATTAATGAACACGTGGAACAGGCTAAAGCCGATGTACGGGCAGGCAAGTACTCGCCATTGCACTATCACATGCAGAAAGCCCAGATGGATCTGAAATTGCTGTCAGAATATTCCGGTTTTTCCAAAGGAAAAATAAAAGACCACTTGAACCCTGCGGGATTTGCCGCATTAACCGAAACGGAGCGCAACACCTATGCCGAGGCTTTGGGCATAGTACCGGAATCATTGGATTCTGTGGATTAGCCCTTTTTTGATTTTCCAGGAAGCAGAATTCCTTGCTGATTTGATGTTACCTTTTGCAGATTCCGTTGTACGGGCAGGTGCGGCAACGCTCGGCATCTTCTGTCTGGGTGAAGTTTTTACCCACATCAAACAATTCACCCATCAGACTGCCCAGTAATTCACCAAAGGCGTCGGATTCGTCATGCAGGTTGTTTACCCGCGTGTATGGGCTGTTACGCTTGGTAGGATCTTCTTTCTTTTTCAGAATCGGATCTGCATCAACCTCACCGAACAATTTCTTTACGCTGATTACACCTGCCTGTAAAATTCCGGTTTTCCGGTGGGCATGTCCGTATATTATTCCGTAAAGCCAGGTCTGGAAAGCCGCTTTATTTCGTTTTTTCAGAGAGCTGTCGAACAGAGCATGCAGGTCGGTATATTTCAGTTCATCGGCTCCCGTTTTGTAATCAAGTATTCGTGTTACGCCTTCTTTTTCGTCTACCCGGTCAATCTTGCCGGCTAATTTCACGGTGAGTGTTTGGCCGTTTGTTTTAAAAGAAAAGGACATCATCATGGACTCTCCTTCCAATTCCAGTCCGCGTATGAAAAAGGGGGCCATTTCACGGTCGCGTGCCAGAACTCCCTGATAGTATTTGCGCAGTACTTCCCTGTGCAGTAGAGCCTCCCCTTCATATTCAAATGATTCATCATCCCGGTAGCCGTATTGTTTTTTGAAAACGGGCAGGGCCAACAGGTCGAATCGGGTTTCAAGACGGTCTAAATCATCCGCCGTAATTTCCCGGTTCAGGAAAGGCGTGTAGGCCTGTTCCATAATTTGGTGAAACATGTTTCCGAAGTCGGCATGGTCGGCTGTTTCGGAAATTTCATCAGGCTCCTTCAGGCCGGCCAGATATCTGAAATAAAACCGCAGTCCGCAGTATAAAAAGGTATTTAATGCGGTGGGATATAACGGCTTCGGATTTTCTCCCACATACGCTTTCAGCGCTTCGGCTGTTTTTCCCTCTTTCGTTACGGTAATCGGCTCCGAATGTATGAAGGTTACCTTTTCGGAGTGAATTTTTTGATCCAGGGTTTGGTAATAGTCCGTTTCGGTGAGCAGGCGCAGGATAAAGCGGCTGGGTTCTCCGGTAGCCATGGATCCTGAAGCCGTGTTGTAATAGAGGAAGATTTTTTCGCTGCGCCTAAACAGCCGGAAAAAAATATGACAAAGCTCTGCCGCCCTATCCTCAGGCAGCGGAAGTCCGAAGGCTTTCCGAAGGGTAAAGGGAATGTAGGTTTGCGGATTTCCGCTACCTGGGAACTGATCGTCTGTCATCGCCGGTATGTATACCTCGCGGAAATCCAAATTTCTGGTTTCCAAAGGTCCCATAACCTGCATACCGTTCAGCGGGTCGCTTTCAAACGGAATCCGTGCACTGCGCAAAACATTGAGCAGTAACCTCAGGGCTGCACCATCTTCTGCGGGAAGGGCTTCTTCCTCGCTGATTTGTTTTACCGAACGTAAGGTGTCTACCGTAAATTCCAACACGATGCGCTCATAATCGTTCATGGTTTCGGCCTCCTGAAGAATGGTATGAAATACCTGTTCTACATAAGCAGTGAAGGTGTTTTCGGAAGGCAGCGTAAACAAGATGATGGCAAGCGGGTGAATCATCAATTGCTTCCGTTCGGGTCTGATCCGGTTTTCTTTTATGAGTGTGGCCGCCAATCGCCGGTTTTCGGTTTCATGCCCGAAATTCAGGTAGGGATGGTTGAGCAGGAGCAGGACATCCGACACCCGGAAATAGCCGTTTTCATTTTTCTCCCGCGCAAATTTTCTCAGGTGATAGAGTCCTTTCAGCAGAGCAATTACGGGTGTTTCTCCGAGGCTTAGCCCCGAAGTGATGTTGATCTCGTTTAATTCTTCGGGAAGTGAATACAACAGCGGACCCAACTGCTTTTCATCGGGCAGCATCAGCAGCATCTGCCGTTCGGGAATACCCGAGCGCAGGGCATGCTGAATTTCTTCCGCGGCTAATTTCACGGCAGTAGTTTGTCCGGTTACCTGCACCAATTTTATTTGAGGCTTTGTTTTGTTTTCTTCCTCAGGAAATACGGTTCCCGGAAAAAGGGAGGATGTTTCCCGGAAAAAATGTCCTCCCTCGTGCAGTTCGTCTTCAGCCGCCATGGGGTGTACATCATAAAAAAAGTTGGTGGGTATGGTTTCGCGCAAGGTATTGAAGAATACTTTTTCACAGGCATTGAGCCGGTTGAAACCGATGACATAGGCGGCTTTGTAATCATGAAGCCCTGTCATGAGGGTTCCCGTATTTTCAACGGCGGTTCGGTGCAGCAGTCCTTCGTAGCCGAATCCTTTGCTCAGAAGGGATTCGCGGTAAGCGGAGTATACATCCTGCAGGCGCTCCCAGATACGCAGGAAGCGTGCCTTAGGCTCCGTAATTCCGGGAAGTTCATACGCCCGCCAAAATCTTCGGATCAGAGCAATTTGTTCTTCCGTAAGGTATTGAAAACGCTCTTTAATTTCCTGTAAACCCGAAAGGTTGGCATACAATACTCTCGCATCGGCTAAGTATTTATCTATATCGTCGAAATCGTTCAGAAGCAGTTCCGCCCATGGGAAAAATTTTTCGAAAGGTTCGGGTTCCCGCTGCAGGATCTGCCCATATACCCGGTGAAGTTCCGCCGCCAGTCGGATGCGGTTTCCGGTAACCGATCCCGACACATTTTCCATGTGCATGCCGGGTGTGAGGCACTCAGGCGCCCAAATGGTTTTTCCGGCTTCCTCGGCAAGCGCTTTTCTGAAAAAGTGAATTCCCGTGCGGTTAGGGAGTATGATCAGTGTTTTCCGGAGTTGCTCCCCGGACTCTGCCAAGATATGTGCGGCGGTTAAATGAAGAAAGGATTTCACGGGTGAATGGGTTTGATAATTCCTGTGGAGGTGTAAAGAATCAGGCCGGTAACCCGGGAGTATCCCATTTCCTGCATCAATTGTATGTAGTGACGCATCTGGGTTTCATGGCCCGCATTTGCCATCCCCGTTTTAAAGTCACCGATCCAAACTTCTCCATCCAGAAGAGCAATTCGGTCAGGGATGCTGATGGCTCCGTTTTCTCCGATTAACGCGGTTTCGGTGAGTATTTCGCCCTCGGTTGAAAATAATTTTTGCACATCCGCATTTTTCGAAAATTGGGCTAAGGCAGATTGCAGATATTCCAAATCTCCCGGCTCAAGTCTGCCGGCACCGGCCATCTGTTTTAACACGTATTCTGTTGTGTCCAGGCCTTTGAGTCGGCTCAATACCTCATGCAGGGCTATGCCTCTGCGTCGTTCTTCGGAATAACCGCCTTTCCATTCTTTCGGCGCCAAACGGATGCGGGATCCGGGTGGATGGGTAAGAAAGGTATGTGGTTGGGATTTTCCGGAATCCGGTTCCATTTCCTCTTTTTTACTCAACGGTTCGCCCGCCTTAAGCCCGGGCTCTTCATCGTCGGCAGTATAAATAGGAATGTAATTTTCTCCTTTCGGGATAGAGGGACGGCTGACAGCCAGGTGGTAAAGCAAGAGATTGAGGGTTGAAAGCGGGGATTTCGGTTTTTCGCTTTCGTCGGGCTTAAGACCGAAAATATACATTTCAGATTTGGCGCGGGTGAAGGCCACATAGGCCAGATTGAGCGCGTCGGAAAGTGCTTCTGTACGTTCACGGAAATAATCGGCTGCAAAGCGGGTGTCGGCTAAACTTTTTCCATAGTTTATCGGAAAGTAAGGCAAGAGGTTGTAAGGCTCTTCATCAGCAGTTACCCAAAGTGTAACCTTATGAAAGTGAGCATGGTCGGTGGGCTCGTTAAAAAAGGGAATGATGACGGCTTCAAACTCCAGACCTTTGCACTTATGATATGTCATGATGCGTATGGCATCTGCATCTTCCGGGGCTTTTACGGAAGAGGAAGATCCTTTTTCGTTCCAATGGTTCAGAAACCCGTTCAGGTCGGCTTCATGCCGGAAAGCATATTCCGTTACCAAATCCCGGAAAGCGGCCAGATAAGAAAATTCTTCACTGCGCTTATCCAGACCAAAAAGATAAATAAGCCTGTCGAAAAGCGTGCCCGGTGCTTCGCGAAAGAGTGCACTCCGCTCCTCAAGGAAAGATTTGGGCAGAAAACTCCATACGTTTTCAGGCTTTTTGGCGGCTTCAAACAAGATTTCCGGATTCACTGGCGAATCGCTCAGTCTGTTAAATTCTAATAGAAGCGTGGTGTTATTGATGATGTCTTCCGGCCGTACCAAAAAGCGGGCGGCGCTGATAAGCAGGTTCAACGCATGCGAATTGGAAAGGTAAGAGGCCTCATCGGAAATTACATCGAACACATACCGTGATTCCGGATTGCGGAGAGCCTCGGCGTGCAGCATATCGGCGGCCTCTTTGGCCTGTGCGTTTTTGCGCACCAAAATGGCAATGTCCCTGGCACGGAAACCTCGGTCCTGAAGGGATTTTACCGTTTCGATCAAGGTTTTTTCCACATCGGGAGCATCTTCGCCTTCTTCTTCATTCTTAGGCGGCTCTAGGAATTGAATATGAACAAAACCTCCATCTTCATTTCCTGACCAACGCTGAATTACATCGGAATAGGTTTGATGAAGCATAAGGAGGGATGCTTTAATTTCGGGATTTTCAGGAAATTCTGCAGTCAGTCCGTTTTGCATCTGCTCCAAAAGCAGAGTGAAAATGGTGTTGTTGAATCGGATAATATTTTGCCGGCTGCGCCAATTGATGTCGAGTTTATGGATGTGGTGGTTATGGAATGAGGCCGGCACTTTGGAATTGATGAGCTCCCTGTCTCCGCCCCGCCAGCGGTAAATGGCTTGCTTGGGATCACCCACGATCAGGTTTTCGTTTCCATTGGACAGCGAATCGGTAATCAGGGGTTCCGTACAATCCCACTGAAAGGCCGACGTGTCCTGAAATTCATCCAATAGATAAGTGTCGTATCGGGTTCCCGTTTTTTCATACACAAAGGGGGTATCATCGCTTTGGGTTAGTCCGCGCAGAATGTCCACCGCATCCGACAGCAACAGTACGTTGTTTTCTTCCCGATAGTCCTGCAATTTTTTTAGCAGTTCACTGAAAATTCCAAAAACGAACAGGTTCTTTCCGGCGGCCTCCAATGAAAGGTATTCCCGGTACGGAGCCCCAAAAAAATATACTGCCCGGTTCATACATTCGCTTAATCCGTTTTGGTAGCAGGCCAGAATATCGTCTTTTCGCTCTGAAGATTTGGTGTAGGCTTCTTCCGCATTGTCCGTTATTTTCAGAAACGTGTCGGTCGGTTTTTTGAATATTCCTTTAGCCCAGGCTTCAAAATGATGCAGCGCGCTTCTGCTTCCTCCTTTAAAATCGGAGGGCATCAAATGATGGCGTTGCATGATACCCAATCCTTCCGTTCCTATATCACGCAGGTTATCAGTTAGGGTATCCTGTTTTTCGCGGAGACTGCTTTTAAAGGTCCCCATGGTTTCAAACGGGTTTCCCATGTCGGAAAGCCGGTGGGCTATGGCTCGGAAGTCTTCTTGAAAAATGCGGTTTCCCAACCCTCTAACTGCCGCGGCATAATCCCGCGATTTGCCTTCTTCGGTCTGTTCCAGCAGATACTGCGTTATCCAAAGGGTCACCGGGCTTTCGGCTGAAAGTTCGTCGGTAAGGTTTCGGATGATTTCATCCAACACAAGGCTATAATCCAACTCGGGTTCAAAGCCGCCGTCCACGTTTATTTCGCGGGCAAAGGCCCGTAATATGCGCTGAAAGAATTTGTCTAAGGTGGTTACGGTAAAATCTTTGTATTCCGAAAGGAGTCTTTTGCGTAAGTATTCGGCGCGGTATCGGAGTTCTTCGGGTCGCAGGTTCAGCCGCTCTCTCAGATAGCCGGTATGTTTTTTTTCTTCTCCTTTTGTAAGCAGGGTTAGCGTTTCAAATATACGCGCCTTCATTTCGGCGGTAGCCTTGTTGGTAAAGGTAAGGGCAGCTATGCGCGAAAAATTTTGGGGGTCGGCCAAGGCTTTTTCCAAATATCGGCGGGTCAGTGTAAATGTTTTTCCCGATCCTGCCGAGGCCCGGTAAATATTGAGTATGCTCATGCATTCAGTGATTCGGAGCGGAAGTAAAAAATGCGGTCTGCACCCAGTTCATCCTCTACGGTTTCCGTTTTTTCATAGTAGAAATTCAGCGAACGGATTTTTGCATGCACAGGTTCTGGAAACATGTCGGGCAGAAATAGTTCATCCTTTTGAGAGTTGAGCCATTCCTTACAGGCATCCAAAAAACTACTCGTTTTTTCATCGGTATGGGTAATCAGGAATTCAAACTCAGGAATTGATAATTTGATCATGGCTTCGAACGAATTTTCGCCAAAGTAAAGATGGCAGTCGGCCAAAACATGTCCGAGTTCCTTAGAAAATCCATATGGCATAATTTCGTCAAATTGATAGCTTTTGTCTGTTTTAAATTCCATAGGGATAAAGATAATGTCAAGGGTTGATTTAAAGATATCCCAAAGCCCTCAAATAGTATTTATTTTTCTCTCGCTCTAGGAAAACGGCATCCGCCAAAATGGACATGATGAACATGGATTCCGAAAAATAATCGAACAACAGAACGATGAAAGGCTGCAAAAGCCTTGACTTATTTCAACTCGTCCGAACCCAGCAGGGTTACTCTGCCTGTCCTTCTGTTCGGATTTCCGAGTACGTCCCTGAAGGTGATTTTATAGACATAGACATCCACTTTTCGCTTACCTCCTTTATTCATATAGGTTCCATCCCAGCCTTCATCTATATTATTGGTCTCAAAGATGAGCTCTCCCCAGCGGGTGAATATCTGCATGGTATAATCCGTAACAAAATTGGCAATCGGTTTGAATACTTCGTTCGTGAGGTTTCCATCGGGGCTGAATGCGTTGGGCACATAGAACGTACTTTCATCCAAATAAACCTGAACTACCGTTACTGCCGTATCACTGCATCCAAAGGTGCTTGTAACTATCTGGGTTATTTCCATGAATCCCGGTCCGTCTGCGTTGATGAAGAAATAATTATCAGTTACGGGTACCAGCCAATCAGGATCTGAAGTATAGGTAATGGATGATCCCCCTATGCTTTCGTCGGTAATGAGAATCACAGGAGAAAGGAAAGATACCGGATTGGGTGTGGCCGTGAAGCCGGCCACCGGTTTTGGATAAACGGTAATGGCATTATCTGCATTCAGTGTTTCCGTGCATCCCACATTATTTCCTACCGTAAGCGTGATAATGAAATTACCCGCTGCGGTATAGGTGTGCACTGGGTTTACCAGGGTGGATGTGGTTCCGTCACCGAAATTCCAAAGGTAAGATTGGGCTCCCGTGCTGGCATCGGTAACCTGAACGGTAAGAGGAGAGCAGCCGCTCAACGGCGTTACCGAGAAATCTGGAATCAATGCCGCATCAAATATGGTTACAGATTGCGTTGCCGTATCGGTGCATCCGAATTGATTGTAGGCAATTAATTCTATAGTATACGTACCCGGAGCTACATATTGAGTATTCGGATTAATCTGGGTAGAAGTTTGGTTATTGCCGAAACTCCACTCATAGGCCACGGCATTTTGAGAGGTATTGTTGAAGTCTATCGTTACGGGCACGTTGCAGATGGTTTGGCTCAGCGAATCAAAAGAAGCCGTTGGCAGAGGGTGAGCGGTTACGTTCACTACTCCCGTATCCCTGCATCCGAAACTATTTTCTCCGATGAGCGAAACCGGATAGTTTCCTGCCGTGGTAAACGTATGCGTGGCCGGCATAAAAACAGAGGTTGATCCGTCCGCAAAATTCCATGTATAGAAAAGACTGCCCGATCCCTGATCGGCAAAGGTGACAGTGTGGGGAATACAACCGAAACCGGGATCTGCCGTGGGAGCTACGTTGGGTATGGGGCTTACCCAGACGGTTCCGAAGGCGGTATCGGTACACCCTGTGGTCTGGTCTGAACCAATAAGACTTATTTGCTGCAATCCTGAGGCGGTGAACACAAAACTTGGATTCGTCAACAGGCTCGTTTGTCCGTTGCCAAAATTCCAAACCGTATTGTTCAGATTTACAGATGTATTGATGAATTGGAATGTACTGCCCAGACAGAGAGAATCGTTTTGAACGGCAAACGATACCTGCGGGGGAGAGAATACTTCAACGGGTATGGAAAGGGTATCTACCGAACAGCCGTTGGAAGCCTGTAAAAATGCCGTGTAATTGCCGGGTTGCAGGTAGGTATGGCTTGGGCTGGCCTGGTTACTCAGATTGCCATCGCCGAAATTCCAACTATAGGTGGTGGCATCCATCGTAAAGTTTTGGAAGGTCACGGTCAACGGGGCACAGCCGGAAAGCGGTGATGCATTCACGAAAGGAATGATGGTGTTTGGTTTCACCAGCACATTTTGGGTGAAAGTATCTGTACCGCACGCATTGATGGCAACCAGCATGATGGTGAAAATACTGTCGGTGGTGCCGTTATTGATTAAGGTGGTTCCTGGAGGCAGAGCCTGGGTAGAGGTGATTCCGTTACCGAAATCCCAGAAAAAGGAAGTGGGCAAACCGAATGAGTTTTGACTCACCTGTATGGCAAGCGGGCTGCATCCCACACTTACGCTTGTTCCAAAAAAGGCTGTAGGAGTGGAAAATACCGTAACGGAATCAATGACAGTGTCCGTACCACAAAGGTTTACTGCAATCAGACTGACTCCGTAAGTAGTATCAGCCAAAGAACTTCCCGGATAAAAGACAGGTGCAGGGCTGGCAGCGTTGGAAACTTGTCCGTTACCGAAATTCCAGGTGAATGAGGCTGCGTAGGCCTGTGATTGATTTACAAAAGTGGGTGTGAAAGGGGCACAGCCTGAAGGTGGTTGTGCCGCAAAAGCGGCTATCGGCGGTGTAGTTATTCTAACGGATCCCGTGTAATCATTGCTGCATCCGTTTGCTCCGGTGGCAGTTAGTGTTACGGTGTAAAGTGCAGGCTGTAGATAAATATGGGTGGGATCGGAAAGAACGGACTGGATGCCGTCGCCAAAACTCCATACATAACTTACCCCTCCCACGGTGGTATTGGTGAAGGCTATGGGGGTGTTTACACAACTTAGTGTGTCGTGGATTGCAGAAGCAAACGGGGCGGGATTTACTTGTATGTCAGCCGTTATGGGTAATCCCGGACAATTGTTGAAGGAAGGGTTTACCGTGTATTGCTGAATCTGGTTTTGCTGCGTAAGGTTTATGAGAATGTTATTGATTACGCTCCCTGTTCCGGGTGCGGATCCTGAAATATTGCCGTTTGGCAGCGGTGACCAGCTGAATACGGCTCCTGTTGTGGAAGAGGTCAGATTGATATTCGTAGTGTCTTCGCTACAAATGGCTCCAGGTGTCGGTGTTGCCGTAACATCGGGAGTAGGATACACATTAAGGGTCAAAGTATCGGCCGGACCTGGACAACCTCCGGAAATTGCATTTACCACATACAATGCGGTAAGCGTGTTGAATCCGGGGTTGGACAGGTTAAAGGCTGGAATCGGATTTTGAGTTCCTGACGGAAGCAGGCCGTTTATGCCTCCGCCGCTTGCCAGTGTCCAAGAAAATGTGGCTCCCGTCGTCGGTGAAGAAAGCGTTACTGCCTGACTTGCCGTCTGATTGCATATAGTTTGTTGATCAATATCCAGGCTAATGGTTGGTGCAGGCTGTACCGTCAATTGAAACAGCTCAGGAGTACCTGAACAAATTCCGCCGATCTGCGGCGTCACCTGATAGACGAGAGTGAAGGGCTGAGTGCCGGAGTTGGTGACGGCCGTGCCGGAAATGTTTCCCGTTCCGGGCCCTGCGGGATACCCTGAGAGGGTAGCCGGAATGTTCTGTGAGGTGAGTGTCCAGGAGTAGGATACACCGTTTACGGGAGAGGTGAATGCGGTGGTTGAGAATGCCTGTCCGCTGCATATCTGCTGCGGTGTCACGGGGTTCATGGAAGGTCCGGGGTTCACGGTGATGGTGTATGTGAACGGTGCGCCCTGGCATCCGAGGTAATCGGGGATGACGGAATAGACCACGTTCTGTGCGTCGGTACCGGAGTTTGTGAAGTTCATCACGGGCAGGTTACCCGTTCCGGAGGCAAGAGCTCCGGTAATGTCGGAACCTGCGGAAACGAGTGTCCAGGTGTAGTCTGTGGTTAGCGCGGGTACCAGGGAAGAAGTCCATGTCACGGGCTGTGATGGTCCGGGGCAGATGGACTGCTGATCCGTGGCGTTTGTGACGGAAGGTATGGGGTTTACGGTAACGGTGAAGGTGTCTGGCGTTCCCTCACATCCGGCGGCGGCGGGGGTTACGGTGAATGATGAAGATACCAGGTCGGCGGAGGGGTTT
>JBIJBG010000107.1:0-6821 GCA_044345355.1 Flavobacteriales bacterium | reverse complement strand
CCCGAAGCATTAGTTCCTGATGTGCCCGTTGAGCCGGCGTTTCCTGATTGAGGGTTGTAGCCATTGTTGCTACAGGAAGTGCTTCCTGTAGTATTATTGTCGCAAGCAGATGTGCCGGAGCCTCCCCCTGATCCACCCGATCCGCCAGAGCCTCCTCCCTGACTTCCATCACATCCTCTTTTGGCCCTTCCATTGGTATTTGCAAGACCACCTTTACCACCCCAGCCTCCGTTATTACCCCATGCATTAGAGTTTTGTGTTGCAGCATTGAAACATCCTGCCGTTTGCCCCCCTCCACAACCGCCTTCCCTGTTACTCGTGTTATTACCTGTTGAACCATCTCCTATAGATCCTGCTCTTCCACTATGTCCTGCTGAACCATTGTTGCCAGAAGCCCCATTGCTGGCGTTTCCTGTAGTTATTTTACATCTAACTACCTCGTAATTAGATGCACCGCTCATCCAGATACCATAGTTGGAACACCCCCTGCCGGAGGCATCCGTTCCGGAAGCGGCCGTGGTGGTGATATTCAAGTCAATCAGTTTCCAGTTGGAAGTACCATTGGCTTTGAACCCCATACGATGACAGACACCCGAAACCGATTCAGAACCCGTACATGTGAGGTTTGTATTGCCGTTGGAGCCTTTTACCCAAGTGCTGCCTGACAAAATATATCCTCCTTCAATCATGAGCCCGTTGGTAAGGTTTGCAATTTGGGTTTCCGTGTACGAACCGTTCAGCATTTTTATGTGGGTAACTCCGAGAGCTGAAGCTCTGGAAAGAGCCCCGTTGACTCCCGTCAGATCCCGGCAGGGATTGGACGGTCCGCCGCAGGTGGCGGAGTTGGCTCCCGTGGGAGATACATACACAAACGAACAGGAAGGATCGCTCACCGTGGTTACGCAGCTTACGGTAGCCGGGTTCGGACATCCGAAATCATAGGTTAAACTGATGGTTTGATTGCCCTGAGTGGTCGGTGCCGTCCAACTGAATGAAGATCCCGTACCCGACGGGGTTCCTCCCGTTGCGCTCCAATTGTAAGAAGTTACGTTGGCCGCATGTCCTGGCGTTGGAGGCTGGATTGTATTAAATGCCACTGTTTGGGAAGAGGAAACCTGCGTTCCGCAGGCCGAACTTTGAATGGCGGGAGCCACATCCCCTCCGCCGTAAGCTCCGGCAGCTACGAACGCATAAGTAACCGTAAACGTTTGCGAAGTAGTTGTATTGGTAGAGAAATCAGCCGAGCAATTCGTTGTGGCCAACAGGCGGTAATACCGGGTACCCGAAATTTGCTGAGGCGTGTAGGAAATAGTTGAAGAGGTATTTACAGTCGCATTCGCGGCGCCTGCCACATCTGTCCAGGGACCGTTTGGTGTGGCGGAAATCTGCCATTTATAAAAGCGGGCCAATACCCGATTCTGGGCATCGGTGTTTGAAGTTACGGAGAGTGTACCGGCATTTTGGCCCTGGCAATTAACCTGGTTCAGCGGAGTGGCGCCAGACAAAGAGGGGGGATAGGCGTAATTCCAATATAAACGTATGGCGTAGTAAAAACTCCCACATTGAAAAACCGGCAAATCAACCCACTGACATGGAGGATTATCCCGTATGATGAAACTTGTATTATTGCATTGAGCCCTATCGTCATCCTGAATTGTGCCCAAATAGCAGCTTCCCTCAAAGGTGCAATTGTTATCACAGTCCTTTTCCCAGGTATCTGTCCGTAAAAAAAGTGTAGCGGCGTCAATGTTGGTGCGGCTAATGAATTCCACTGAGTTGCCGTTAAATGTACCGTTCAAACCGGGAAAGGCCTGATAAAACCCTGTAGTCTGATTGTCACCCGTGTAGTAACATGCTCCTCCGCTTTCAGATCCGTTAATGTTATCACGCCCCCAAATTTTAAAGGTATATTCAGGACCTCCAGCAGCATCGCCCCTTCCATCAGCTCCAAGGTAGCGGACCTGGGCACGGTAGTTAATCGGTGTTTGAGCATTCGAAATAAGGAATGAAATTCCCGCTAGGATAAAAAGTAGCTGTTTTCTCATGGCAAATCAGTTTAAATAGTGTGTGTTTAGTTTACTTTTTCAAAGGTCAGGGTTAAATCATACGAATCCGTATTTTCAATTAAGGTCATTTTGTTGGAGTCTATCCGGAAGGTGTAGGAATTTAAAATACGGGATCCCTCCTTTTCCGTAATGTTCAGCCGGTTATTTGAAATGATATAGCCGAATATACGGGTGTAAGCACCCATGGACAAAATCAATCCTTTGCTTTTATCAAAGGTATAGGTGGCTTCATGTTTTACCAAGTCTTCAAAATCAGCACGACCCAATTCCATGGGTCTCTTGGTACCCGCTTTCAGGTAGGTGAAATCAATCACCTTCCAGCTTCCTTCAACCGTGTTTACCTTCTGCTCTCTATCGCTTTTATTGTAATCCGGAGAAGCGTAATTTTTACTTACTTGATCATTTGGCGCGATGCCCAGCCATATGGATAAAACCAATACAATGCTAAATTTCATACATTATTATTTAAAATTAATAAACTATTTTTATGTTACAAGGTTATAGTTAGTTTAGGTATTACAAACCGTGTTAAAGTCAAATGTAGCTATATCTTTGTAAAAAACAACTTTTTCAATTTGATGAAGATTATTTTTTTATGTAGGCAGGGATTTTTCAATATGCTATTGCTTTACGGTCTTTTTATCTCTATTCCTACCGTAAACCTGCATTCGCAGGATGTCCGAGCCGTCGATTTGTCTATTATGAGAGGAGTGGATTTTATTCATTCGTCGACAAATCAGGAGAATCTCGCCATGATTTCGCCGCTGATCGCAATGCTTGAATATAATTTTAATATAGGCTTAAAACATCCAACTTCTACCGTAAATCCTGAGATATTACAGGAGTATTCGTATTTTTTAAAAGGTTTCAGCCGGATGTTCGACAAGGAAGCCAAAATAGATCCCGAGCTCTTATCTGAATATAAAGAGGATCTTTTAAACTATATCATGTTCAATAGTTTTAATTGCCATTTATTTATTCCAGACACCCTTCTGTTGATGAAAATAAAGGAGGGACTATCCCTTGGCGGTTATGATTTTACTCACGCATTTTTATCCATCCGTTGGCTTGAAGAGTTTAAATGTCTCCTTAAGAATGGGGTAATCGAAAAAGAAATCCGTTTATTGAAACATGTCTATTGGAATGACCTGATAAAATTGGCCCGAATAGAAAAAAATAAGGATTTACGGTACGAATCTGTGGCCATCGCTTACCATTTTGAAAAGAAAGTAAATCTCACCAAACAAATCAGAAAAATTCTTTCGGAACAGGACGATGACGGCAGTTGGTATAATAACGGATTTAGTGATGCATCTCGAGAACATACCACAATCCTTGCTTTATGGGCGCTTCTTGAGTGGAAAAACAAAGACATAATAGCCAAATGGGTACTTTAATTTATCGTATTTAAGGTTATTAATCTACCCTATTTTCGGTCATATGACATCATCAAGATCTGTAAATCAATGCCTCTCTTCCAACTATTTCAAATCAACCATCAGAGAAAAAAACAGTCAGTGATAAAATACCTTCAGAAGCCAATAAAAAACGGAAATCAGCAGTCAATCAATACAGAGCCTGTCTGTTTATCCATTCTAGAATAAGGGATAAAAAAACTTCCACCTCATAAATCTCCCCAAAAACATCCGGTTTTTCAGCCATTTTTGGGTTCAGCAGCAGCACGGCAGGCGTGTGGGTGAGATGAAAATCACGGGCAAAAGCCTCCCCATAGGAAGTACTTACACTATGCTTTACCAAAACAAAACGGGATTGCAATAATTCACGAATCTCGGGATTCCTGAGGGTTATCTGATCAAACTCGCGGCAATAGGCACAGCCCGGCTGGCTGATGTAAAAAAACAGGAACCTGTCACTTTGTTCAGCTTCGGCAATGGCCTGGTACCAGGAAATACGGGAAAAATGTATTTTCTTTTGAGCCGAAGCAGACGAGGCACAAGGGAGATAAAAAAGAAAAATCAAAAAATACCTCACCCACATTATCCCCGGCTATGATTTTCCTTCAGGGCATTTTTCAAAAATGAAACACCGCCATTTCTGGCACTGTCAATCAGGGCATGTTCCTGCAGAAAAGGAACGCAGGACGTTTTATCAAATTGAAGGCAATACCGCACATCCTCCTCTAAATTCAATTTTTCCAGCCGGTTTCGGTGGGATGAATTTTGCAGAAAACCGTATAAATCAGCCCTGGCTGCCTGAAAAAGTGACAATGAGGCCAAGGCGGCATCGCTGTCATTGGCATACGAGAAACCCGAATCCAGCAGATTTTCGGTTACCGCACCTGCAAACAGCGTATCCTCCAAATTAAACCGATTCTTCCAGCCGGCACAGAGCACCATCACATCCCGGTCTATTTCCCGAAGAGCGGAAGTGAGCGCAGAAAAATTCAGGAAAGAACCCACCATTATGATTTCGGAATCTTTGGCGGCCTCAATGGCCTGGGTACCGTTGGTGGTGGTAATAACCAATGTTTTGCCCTTGATTTCACCATTCATATACGTAAGTGGCGAATTTCCATAGCGAAAGCCCTCCACGATTTCCCCGCCCCGTTCGGCAGCCAGAATTACGTCTTCATGATCTTTGTAAAAATAAGTGTCCTCCACATCGGGCACCGGAATCACCTTTTCAATACCATGCTCAAATGCCGTACAGATAGCACTGGTGGCGCGCAAAATATCCACCACCACGGTCACGGTTTCCTTTGCCGCGTAAAGCGGATACAACATGGGCGAAAAACAGACTTTGACTATGGGCATACGGGTCGGTTTGGTTTAAAGAAACGGGGTCTTCACTACAACGGCTTTCAACTTCTTATCGCGAATTTCGATAAAAATTTCATTCCCCGGTGTGGCGTGTTCTATGGAAACATAACCCAGTCCGATGGCTTTATTCAAACTGGGCGACTGAGTACCCGAGGTGACCTCACCGATAGGCTGCCCTTGTGCATCCACTATTTTATACCCCTGGCGCGGAATTCCGCGGTCCATCATGTCAAACCCCGCCAATTTGCGGAAAACTCCTTCGGTTTTGTGTTTTTCAATGATAACACGGCCCACAAAATCTTTGGTAAACTTGGTAATCCACCCCAAACCGGCTTCAATGGGCGACGTGGTATCGTTCAGTTCATGCCCGTAAAGGCAGAAGGCTTTCTCCAGACGGAGTGTATCCCGGCATCCGAGCCCCGCATATTCCAGGTTCACGGTCTTTCCCGCTTCGCAGACGGCATTCCACAGTTTTTCGGCATCGGCATTTTTCACATACAGTTCAAATCCGCCGGCACCCGTATAACCGGTATTGCTGATGATGATATCGGGAATGCCGGCCATGCTTCCCGTGCGGAAGTGGTAGTAGGGAATTTCGGAGAGATTTACGTCCGTAAGTGATTGGAGAAACCCGGACACTTTAGGTCCCTGCACGGCAAAGAGACAATAATCATCCGACTGATTGACCATCTCGGCACCGAAACGCGCATTGTACTCGGCTATGTGATTCCAATCTTTTTCGATGTTGGAAGCATTCACCACCAGCAGGAATTTTTCGGCATGGAAGCGATACACGAGCAAATCATCTACCACGCCGCCGTTTTCGTTGGGCATGCAGGAATACTGCACCTGCCCGTCAGCCAGCTTGGAGGCATCGTTTGACGTGACAAACTGAATCAGGTCCAAGGCCTTGGGCCCCGTGACAAAAAACTCGCCCATGTGGGAAACATCAAAAATGCCTGCCGCAGCGCGCACGGCAAGATGTTCGGCAAGCAGCCCTTTATATTGCACGGGCATGGAAAAACCCGCAAAGGGCACCATTTTAGCCCCGAGACTTACATGGATATGATTTAATTGAACTTCTCTCATAAAGGCAAAGGTAATTTTAATGTCTTAACTGAAATTTGATTGTTTAAAGGTTAGGTGGTTCTCCATTTTTCCATCAGTGTGAAACAGTATCAAGTATCAGGTATCAAGTATCAGGTATCAAGTATCAAGAAAAAATCCCATTTTCAAATTTTCAAATTATCCGGAGCGAAGCGGAGCATGGAGCGAAGCGGAATAAATTAAACAGTATCAAGATGTTCATTTTCTCTTAATTCCAATCCTTAATGGTTGCATAAATGGCATCGCTCAGTTTTGAAGATACGCCCACTTCGTCGGCAAACTTTTTCCAATTCAAAACAGTGGCTTCAATTTCATCGATAATAGCAGCGGCATGCTTGCATTTAATGTATTGACCAACAACGAGCAAATCGTTTTTTGTTATCAATTTCCGCTTTCCGTTTACACTCAACGCATGTTGACTTACCCATTGATGATTTGGTTTATAGGCATGGCATAAATCGTATGCCGGTGCTAATTCCCATTGAGCATCTTTCTTTAATCGAAAAGCAAAATTCTTGGTATGGTCATCACAATTCCGCGAAATCACATTGAACACCATTCTACGAAACATCTGTTCTGCTTCAGGATAACTGAGCTTTAGTTCGCGCATCGTTTGAAATAGTTGCTCGTAACTAAAACTGGTCACCTCATTGTAATCATAATGACTGATGGCGCAAAGTGTTTGAATGTGATGCTTGATGTCTCCGTCTTCACGGTCAAATCTTTTGGTCATAAAATGAGCTCTGCCATTTTCTTCGAGCAGCATGGAAGGCATCATGTCTACGCCGCAGGCAACCGCCATGTTGTAGTATGCCATTTCCACCCTGCCATAACCGGTACTGGCACCCAATTGAACATCACTCACGCC
>JBIJBG010000047.1:0-11809 GCA_044345355.1 Flavobacteriales bacterium | reverse complement strand
AAATCCTTTCGGTGCATTCGTTTGGCCGGATCTTACTTCACCTGTTTTTTCGTTATACGCAATCACAGCTTTTGGTCTCGCACCACCGGCCGATGTTCCAATTTTTAAAATCTCCATCATGGCTTCCTCATCCTCTTTTTCCAAATTTGTTTTGAAAGATGATTTTTGAGACAGCATCTTTTTTGCAATGTCCACCAGGCTATCCATTTCAATGGAGAATGTGCGTTTACTTTCTTTCAGTGCTGCCGGTTCAAATTCCATGGCACCCATACCTCGTGTACCTAAAAAACATAGCATCTCTACCGGATTCATGCTGTTCGGTTCACGACCGTTCTGTGCAAGCCACATATTGATGAGTTGATTACCATATTTATCCGGAAGCACATCTGCCAGCAGCCCGGACATTCCTTTGTAGGTATCAAAAGGTGAATTTCTATCCGGTTTCAGCTCAGGAAAACTGAAGATGGTTTTAGCGGACTGAATCGGCATTTTTAAAGGCGACAAATCCCAGTTCCTTTTTTTGAAATCGGCATCATATTCAAAAGTGGCTATACCTGTTCGCTCATCCCAGGCCACTGCACCTGCCAATACTCCCCAAATTTTTACGAAAGCCGTATTCATGGTTTACCAGGTTGATTTGGTGGATGAGGAGGATTGGGCACCACTGGCTCTTTTTCGTTTTTTCATTTCCATTTTAGCCATCTGTATTGGGCTGACTGCCGGTTTTAGTGAAAACACATCGAGCACATGCAATTGATCAAGTACCCGTAATACCTGAAGCAATGTAGCCAGCGTAACAGTCTCGCCTTTTTCCAGCAAGCTCAGCGTAGAACGGCTGATTCCTGCTGCATGTGCAAGGACATCCTGCGTTTTGTTCATCTCCAAGCGCTTTTCTTTTACAAAACGACCAATATGCTCTGCCAGCGCTTTATCGCTCATGGAGCGCCAATTATTGTATGATTTATCAGTCATAAACAGGCATTTAATGCTTTAGTGAATGATTTATGCTACAAATATACGGATATTTTAAAAATAAGTTGCTATTTAGACTGATATATCATTCATTATGTTATTTTTTTGCTTTAGTGAATGATATATCATACAATTATTGCTGATTTATTTGCTATTTTTCGGAATCGGGGGTTTACCGGCAGTCATGGTCCTTTTGCCGTTATGGTGAAGCGGGGTGCACCTTTTTTCCTTACGTCCTAAAATGGTTGCTGACACGTGGCTCAAAATAGCCGGCATACAGATGAGCCACAAAATGGATGCAAAACGCCCACAATGACGAAAATTGACAGCTGGTCTAAAACGCAAAAACCATTGACTGAAATGGGGCTTGGTTATCAAGGATTGTTTTCTTTACCGTTGATTACCGGCGTTTACTTCCCGATACAAAACCGGCTGAAAATATTCCCGAGAAGGTCGTCCGTGGTTACTTCCCCCGTAATCTCGCCCAGATGAAACAAGGCCTGACGGATGTCCATCGCCAAAAAATCGCCCGAAACGGCCGTGTCCAAATCAACCAGCACTTTGGTCAGGTATTCCTCCGCCCGCTTCAGCGCCTCATAATGCCTCAGGTTGATGACCACCGTGCCACCCGATTGCAGAACCGAGGTATCCAAATGGGCAAACAGGGTGTTCTTCAGTTCTTCCAAATCGGTTTTCAACGAGGCAGATATATATAAGGAAGGAATTCCGGGAAATAAATCGGCCGTTTCCTGCCGGATAACCTGCAGCTGTTCCGTAGTGAGCAGGTCTATTTTGTTCACCACCACAATAAGCGCCCGGTGGGCAATCCTGTCGGCCAGCGCTTTTAACTGCGGCGGATTCCAGCGCGAAGCATCGGCCAGCAGCAGCACCGTCTCGGCCTGCCGCGCCTTTTCCAATGCACGGTCAATGCCTATGCTTTCAATGGTATCCACGGTTTCGCGTATGCCCGCCGTATCGATAAACCGAAAAAGCAGTCCGCGTATGGAAATTTCATCTTCCACGGTGTCGCGGGTAGTGCCGGCAATATCACTCACAATGGCCCTTTCCTCATTGAGCAGGGCATTGAGCAGGGTGCTCTTGCCCGTGTTCGGTTCGCCGATAATGGCCACGGGTACGCCCCGTTTGATTACGTTGCCGAGGGCGAAGGAGGCGGTAAGGCGGTTGATGTGGCTGAGGGCGTCCAGCACCTGGCTTTTGAGCAGGCTGCGGTCAGCAAATTCCACATCCTCCTCCCCAAAATCCAGCTCTAACTCCACGAGAGCAGCGAATTGAATCAGTTTTTCACGGAGTTCCCGGAGTTCGGCGGCAAAACCGCCCCGCATTTGATGCATGGCCACCCGATGTCCGGCCTCGCTTTCGCTGTGGATGAGATCGGCCACTGCCTCCGCCCGGGAAAGATCCAGTTTGCCGTTCAAAAAAGCGCGTTTGGTAAACTCGCCTTCCGTGGCGGGACGCGCTCCCGCCTCAATGAGCAGCTCCAGCACCCGCTTGCGGATGTAGGGCGAGCCGTGCAGGCTGAACTCGGCGGTATCCTCGCCCGTGAACGAGCGGGGGCCTTTAAACAGGGTGAGGATGGCTTCATCCAACACAGCGGGGCCGTCCATCACTTTGCCGAACACCACCGCCGGGTAGGTTCTGCCGGCTAGGGATTTGGTGTTACCTTCGGGAATGAACAGGCGGCTGCAAAGGCCGAAGGCATGGGGCCCGGAAATCCGGATTACGGACAGGGCACCGTACCCCTCCGGGGTGGACAGGGCGCAGATGGTATCGGATGTGTGAGACATGGGACAAAAGTACGGCGAAAAGGGGAAAGGAATCGTTTAACATTTTTTCTCATTGAAAACGAATCACTTAGAATTTTTTTTGCCTAAATAGTTGTTAGTTTTAAAAAATAGTTAATTTTGACTTCCCTGCAACCCAAATTGTCGTGGTAAATAACCTATTCATTCATTAAAAAATAGATGGCGGGTTATTATTAACAGACAGATGGTCAGGGTAAATTAAGAGTAAAACTTAGATTTGCATTTATGAAAACACAAACTGCACGAATGAAAACAAAAAGAACTACATGGTTAGTTGTTAAAAGCCTTTTTATGAGCTTCTTATTAAGTTTTACTGGCTTTATGGTGAATGGGCAGACCTGTGCGCAATACGTCTTCAGCACAGGCACTGGTGCATCATTAGATCCGATGGTAGGATCCTCAAGCCTTGTTGGCTCGAGCTCTGATGATGGAGCATCTGCAGTAACGAACATAGGATTTCCTTTTATTTTTTTAGGTAATACATTTACTCAATTCTCGGCTAATGCTAATGGTTTATTACGTTTGGGTGGAACAGCAGTTTCGACAAGTTTTACCAATAGCGTAATCTCGTCGACCTTCAACCCCAAAATCATGGCATTTTGGGACGACTTAGCAACTGGAACTACAGGAAGTGTTAGTACCATACTTACCGGGTCCCCCGGAAGTAGGGTCAGGGTTATCCAGTGGTTTGTAACTATACCTCGAAATACAGCTGGTGCGGCTAACAGTACCTTCCAATGTTGGCTTTATGAAGGCTCTAACGTGATTGAATTTCGATATGGAACTGGAAATACCAACACAGGAGGAGCAACTATCGGAATTTCTAACGCGACGGTGATTGCAGGAGATTACAATGTAATTACCAGCACCTCATCACACACTGCCTCAACATCTACCACAACGACAATAGCCAACGGACAGAACACCTGGCCTGGCAGTGGTCGCCGATATACTTGGACCCCTCCGGTTACTGCCGCTCCAACAATTACTTCCTTCTCGCCTTCCAGCGGATGCCCCGGGGCAACAATCACCATCAACGGTACAAATTTGACACAAATCGGTACTACCGCCGCCAGGATTAGAATAGGAGATACTCAGGTAGCATCAATAACCAGCAACACGGGTACCCAAATCGTTGCCGTAGCCGGTACTGCAGCTACCGGTTCAATTATTTTGTACGGTAACAGCAGTGCGACATCAAGTGCATCAAACTTTACGTTCTCATCACCTGGAACACCAACGGCCAATACAGTAACATCATTAACCACAAGTTCAGCTACGGCAAACTGGACCGCAGTAACGGGAGCAACAAGCTATCTTTTAGACGTTTCTACCAGCAATACGTTCGCCACATTTTTAACAGGTTTCAATGGTTTAGATGTGGGAAACGTTACTTCCTATTCCATCACGGGCCTAACTGCAAACACAACTTATTACTATCGTGTCCGGGCAAGTAACGGTGTATGTTCGGGTGCAAACAGTGGAACCATTTCCTTTTTAACAGGCTATTGCACTCCAACCTCTAGCTGTTCGTTTGGGACTTTTCCAAATGTTGATGTTATCGCTTCTGTTACTTTAAATACGCTTACAAATGTCACAAATGGAACATGCGGTGCCGGGGGTTATTCAAATTACACTACTAACCCTTCTTTAACTACAACTTTATTGCCATCTCAGACATACAATGTCACAGTAGGGGTTGCAAATTATGCCCAAAGTGTTGCGGTTTGGATTGATTACAATGATGACTTGGTATTTGATAATGTTACAGAGCGAGTTGGTGCCACTGCAGCGGCAACTCCAATACCGGCAAACAGTACCGCACAATTCAGCATTACGCTTGATTGTAATCCACCTGCGGGAGTGCACAGGATGCGAGTAAGATCTTCTGATAATGATTTTGTAAACGGGCCGGCTCAAACACCCTGTACCAATTATAGTTATGGAGAAACCGAAGACTATCTGATTACCATAGCCGCCGCACCCGCCTGTCCGTCTCCGGGTCTGGTTACCACTATTACTCCAACAACCTCCTCAGCAACTATCACCTGGGCTACCAACTGTGCATCAGGCACCCAGTATGATTTTGAATACGGACCGGCCGGATTCACGCAGGGGACAGGAACGTTGTTAACCAATCAGACGGTAAATCTTTCCGCGCCGAACGCCAGTTACACACTAACCGGCTTATCCAGTGGTACCTCATATGATGTTTATTACAGATTAAATTGCGGTGGATCCGTTACAAGTGCGTGGTCTATTACTAATACATTTGCCACACAGGCGGTTCCTCCCTCATGTGCTGCAGGTTTAACAGCTACCCTTACCCCAGGATGTGGAAACTACCCGGTGACGCTGTCTTGGAACGCTGCTGCAGGCGCCACAGCCTATCTGGTCAGTTTAGGTACTACGCCGGGAGGCAATCAGATTGCCAACAATCTAAACATCGGTAACAATACCACCGTAACATTTAATAATCCTACAATAAATACTACTTATTATTGGAGTGTTATACCAACCAATGTTGCCGGTAATGCGGTCGGATGCAGCGAAGTTTCCTTCACATCAGGAAGTAACCAGTGTGCATGTATTCCTTTATACGATTTTGGAACCACCGAGGGAGATTTAATTTCTGCGGTATCTATTGCCGGTACTGCATTAAATAATAATGTCGGATTCACCGCAGGTCAGCTGCCCTTTTTGGACTTTTACAACTCTGTTTTACCTAATCAAACAGGCTCTTTAACCGCCGGGACATCCTACAGTGTGACAGTAAGTACAGGGGAATGGGGGGCCCAAGGCATCGCCGGTTGGATAGACTTTAATAACAACAATGTATTTGAAGCCTCTGAAAAAATCGGAAATACAAACGGGGTAATTGGTTCAGGTTTTACAGCAGGACAAGTTAATGCCACGGCTAGTTTCCCTATCAGTATCCCCTGTAACCCTGCACCGGGCAGTTACCGTATGCGCCTCAGAACCGTTTGGAATTTAGCCGGGCAAAACGTAGATCCGTGTTTAACTTATGATTATGGGCAGACACATGATTACAAAGTGACTATTTTACCACCGCCACCTTGTCCCCAAGTGCCCGCAGCTTCCATCGGTATCACTTCCGTAACATCAAACTCGGCCGCAGTAAGTTGGACTCCCGGTTGTGTAGAGACCTCCTGGGATATTGAATACGGGCCTACCGGCTTTACAGCAGGTACAGGTACTTTAATATCAGGAGTTACTTCAAGTCCATATACTGTGAACGGCTTATCCGGGTCCACTTCATATCAGGTAAATGTTTACGCCAACTGCGGAGTGAACGGTTTAAGCAGTGCGTCTTCATCTGCATCATTTTTTACCGGACCCTCAAACGATATTTGCTCAGATGCCATTTCGCTAACCTGTGGGAATACGGTAACCGTAAATACAACAAATGGAAATACGGATGCTATAGGTAGCACGTCATGCGGTACCACCATTACCACACCTGGAATATGGTATCAAATTGCCGGTAACGGACAAATTATGACGATATCTACCGTTGGGCTGACCTCGGTGGATACCAAAGTGATTGTATATAGCGGTTCTTGCACGGGACTTACCTGTGTGGGTGGAAATGATGATTTTGCAGGAACTGGTCAAACCAGTGTAACCTGGACATCTGTACCCGGTACTACCTATTATGTATTGGCGGCTGCTTATACAGGTACTAATTCATTCCCTATGCAACTTTCCTGTGTTACACCTAATCCTACCTCCATCAGTGTAGCGGAAACATCCGGTACGGCCAATAACGGTGTAACCTGCTCGGGATCATCTGTTACTTTAACAGCCAACGGGACTGTAGGTACGGTATATTGGTTTGACGGATCGTGCGCTACTTCCGGTGAAATCGGAACCGGCAACAGCATTTCGGTTTCACCTACTGCAACTACCACCTATTATGCCCGCAATTTCAATGCAGGCCAATGGAGCGCGCTTTGCGTAAATACCACCGTAACGGTATTACCCTCAGCGGCGGTTACTTCTGTTAGCGGAACAAGTCCGCTTTGTATCGGCGGTTCGCCCACTTCCTTCTCGGCCAACGGTGTGGTATTAAGTGGAGGAACAGGAGCCTGGAGTAGCAGCAATACGGCGGTGGCTACAGTGAATTCATCAACAGGTGCTGTTAGCACCCTCACGGCTGGCACTACCAATATTATTTACACAATTACGGGAGGTTGTGACGCAACTCCTTCAGCCTCTTTTGCACTGACCGTTTTACCCGATGCCTCTGTAGCATCCATAAACGGTGCATCTCCGCTTTGTGTAAACCAATCAGAGATATTTTCACTAAATGGTGCAGTATTGAGCGGCGGAACAGGATCTTGGAGTAGCAGCAACCCAGCAGTAGTTTCAGTGAATGCATCTACGGGTGAAGTTACTGCCAACTCAGCAGGATCAAGCACCATCACTTATACTATCAGTGGCGGATGTAATGGAACGCCTTCCGCAACTTCCATAGTCACTGTAGGTCCTTGCACACACAACTGGGTAGGAACAGTTTCCACGGCATGGAACAACACCGCCAACTGGGGTAACAACGTGGTGCCGACGGCAATAGATAACGCCGTCATTCCAAACGTAGCGCCCAACTTCTTCCCGCTCATCAGCGCTTCGCCGGTTACCATCAATAACCTCACCATCAATGCGGGCGCATCCGTAAACGTAGCTCCGGGCGCGGGACTCACGCTGGACGGTACACTCACCAACAACGGTACGTTTACCCTGCAGTCCGATGCCACCGGCACTGCCTGGCTGGATGATTTCTCCCTGGGCGGTACGGTTTCCGGTGATATTTCCGTGCAACGCTACAACCCCATCGGTCTCGCCGGTTTCCGCCAGCTCGGAACCCCCGTGGCCATGCCGAACATGAGCGGTGTGGGCGGATTCACCGTATCGGGAACTCCGGGACAGATCATTCCGTATCCCACCTGCGATCCCAACTTTGTCCAGTTTTTCTCCCCTTACGGTAACTGGATGGAACTGGCGGAAAACAACTCCGTACTGGTGCCCGGCTGTGCCCAGTCACTCTTTAACGTACTCACCTCCGGCGGCATGACCTCCGGACGCGGATACTATATGGACGTGACGGGAGACAGCATCATCGTATTCACGGGCGCCCCCAATACGGGAACTGTCTCCAACACCACACCCACCTGGGTGAACGGAGCTATCTCCGGAGGATGGAACATGGTGGCCAACCCGTATCCTTCGCCCCTGCGCTGGGAACTGGCCGACGTGCCCGCCGGCTTTGACGCCATCGGCAAAATATGGGTGACCTCGGGTACCTACACGGGCACCTGGCAGGATGTGGATCCTTCAGCCTCCGGCACACAGGCCGTGGCCATCGGTCAGGGATTCCAGGTGAAGGTGAGTACGCCGAATACCACGCCGGCCTTTACCGTGGGTAATGCCAGCCGTACCACCCTTCCGCCCACCTACCTCTTCTCGGGCAGCGACCCCATGACGCTCAACATCGACATCACCGGAAACGGTTTTGCCGACCTGGCCAAAGTGCGCTTCATCGAAGGAGCCACCGGGACATACGACGCCATGTACGACTCGCCCAAAGTGCTCGGCAATGCGGCACAGCCCATGGTATACTCCGTGTGGGAAGGGCAGAATCTGTCCACCAACAGCTTCAACGCACTCTCTGATGTATATACGGTGCCCCTGGGCGTGAAAACCGGAACCGCGGGCAATTATGACTTTATGTTCTCCAATACCGATCAGTTCCCCGCATCGGCCTTCATCTATCTGGAAGATACCCAGAACGGCACCATGCAGGATCTGCGCATGAACGGAGCGTATACGTTCAACGTGGGTGCAGGTGCCACGGACAACCGCTTCCTTCTCCATTTCTACCCGCCCGTGAATGCGGAATCGGCTGATGCGGACTGCGAAAACGGAGCTTCCGTAACGATCACCGAACAGGCACCCGCCTCCTGGACCTATACCGTGAGCAATGCCCAGAATCAGACGGTGGCTTCGGGCCAGCTGGAGGGTTCTTCCGTGGTGAACGATCTGTCCGCGGGTACCTACACGCTTACGCTCACCGAAACCACATCGGGATACGTGGCCCAGGAAACGTTCACGGTGAACGGACCCGCCCAGGTGACCGCCCAGGCATCCGCCTCGGTGACCGTGGCCGAACCCGGAGAGGAAATCCAGTTCACCGCTTCGGCCCAGAATGCCGATACCTACCTGTGGAGCTTCGGTGACGGAAACACCTCGGCAGACATGAACCCCGTGCATCTGTACAACGCACCGGGAATATATGCCGTGACGCTCACCGCATCCAATGCAGATTGTGCCGGAACGGACGGATTGGATATTCAGGTGAACGGATCATCTGCCGATCTGGAAGACGCATTTGCCCAGAACGGAGTGAGCCTCTGGAACGACGGAAATACGGTGTTCATCCGCTTTGAACAGGCCTGGGAAGGTAAAACGGTGTTCACCCTCTACGATGTGCAGGGCAAGCGCATCCTGAACAGACAGTTTAACGATGCACAGGGAACCGTAACGGTAGACTGCGGCGTATTGGCCGCGGGCACCTACACGGCAGAACTGAAAGGAAAACAAAACACCCTCTCGCGCAAAACCGTGATGGGTATTAAATAGCTATTCACCATTTGGAACACCCCCGCAGAAATAATCTGTGGGGGTGTTCTTTTTTTGGAGTTTTGCTTTATCCAATTGGCTTCGGTGGCAGGAAATCGATGGTATTTCGATTTGTTACCGTTTCTTTTATCTTTTTAAAACTGTTAGGATAATAAGTTTATTCATTGTAATTTTTGCGCTGACATGAGCCGAAAGCCCATTTGAAAAGATATCCCGCTCCAATTTGTTTTGGGCATTTCATGAATCCTGATTTTTTGATTGTACTTTTACCTGTAATTTCTACTTTTCTTCATGCGGCACAATTCGTCAAGTTTGGTTTATTCTCTAATAGTTACCTGCTTTATCTGCATTTCCGTTTTTGTAGCTGCTCAAAAATTTGACCCCCGGCAGGCTGATGCCGACTATGGCACTCTTTCTTCCCAAAACCGCGTATCATTCATTTTGGGCTTGTGCGAAAAGGAGTTTACCAATCCCGCAGAAACAGATACCTGGATATTGGTTAAGCTTCAAAGCTGGGAGAATTTGACCGGATCATTATCTTCATCTGAATTAAATGATTTACTGGGAGGCCTTAAACATTCTCAGTTTTTGAAATCAAGACAGTTTTTTGCGCATACTGTGCTCAATTCAAAAAATAACAAATTGATATCGAGTACATTGCGTGCCCATTCTGCTCATATATTAACTGAACTGTTTATAGATTTTCACCAGATGGACAGTACCGTTCATTATCTGGGAAAGATGAAAGGGTATCTGGATGAAAATTCGGATTCTACATTATGGGCCGGATTTTTCAGTAGCGAGGGAATTATAAAGAAAACGGAAGGTGATTATTTCGGCGCAATCGTGAGTTATCAGAAAGGGCTTGATTATCTTACTAATGATGAAGAGGACAATGCGGGGGCTATTTATCAAAATATGGCCTTAGCCTATAAATCCTTAAATTATTATGAGAAGGCTGAATTTTATATGGAACGGGCTTTGCGTCTCATCCAAAAAAGAGAGGCTTGGAAAAGCGCACTTTCTTCACTTGCTGTTATAAAAATGCATTTGGAAAAATTAGAGGAATCAGAAAAAATTCACCGTTTCGTACTTGCTCAGGAAAAAAAATATGGGAATGAGCTTGCCATGGCCATGGCGTACACCAATCTGGCGAATGTAAAGCGGCGCAAAAAAGAATATGCGCCGGCCTTACAATCCTTAGATAGTTCAGACGTACTATGTGCGAAACTTCAAATAAATATAGGCCTTTTGATTAATAAAATCAATCGCTCCGAAATATTAGCAGACTCGGGATTGTCTCAGATGGCATTACCTATTCTGCAATCGGCTGAGTTTGATTTACAATCCATGCCTTCGGTAGAATTGAGTATGGAAGTTTCGCGTCTTTTGGCAAGGATTTACGACCAATTGGGCAGCACCGTCAAATCTGATGCGTATTTTCGGAAGTACATTACCGTGCGCGACAGTTTGTTGGGCGACGACAGAAAAACAGCCATCGTGGAGTGGGAATTTTCCCGGGAACGGGAGATGAACGCCCTGAAAAATGCCGATTTAACAGCCGCACTGCTAAGGCAAAAGTTTCAAAAACAGACTGCATTCCTATTGTCCGGTTTTTTAGCGGCTTTGCTGCTCGCGGCTTTTGTTCTCTTACGCAGAAGACAGGAACGTATGCATGAAAAGAGCAGGCGGGATAAAGAACGCCTGGAGTTTGAGTTGGAATTAAAGTCTAAGGAATTGGTAGCCGAATCCATGAAGGCTCTTTCCGTAGATCAGGCAAAGGAGGATATTTATAAAAAGCTGCATACGCTGGTAGGAAGTCTTCCCAAAACTCATCATCCTCTTTTTAGCGGACTTTTTAATGAGTTAAGAAGAAAAGAAAATGATATTAATTGGGAAGAGTTTGAATCCCGTTTTTTAGGAGTCTATGAAGAGTTTTTTGCGAAGCTAAAAAATAGGGCTCCCGATATTACCCCCGCCGAAGTAAGAATTTGTGCGCTCATGCGATTAAATAGGACCACCAAGGAAATTTCCCGAATTTCAGGAAAAACTCAGGGAACGATTGATAATACCCGCAGCAGGATCCGAAAAAAACTCGGTCTTTCGGATGAAGAAAACCTCTATGATTTTCTTGGGGAAATTTGATTTTATAATAAATTAAAAATCATTTAGATAGGTTTGTTAGATTAGATTTTTGTGAGGCCTTTTTTTACAGAGAGTTAGATTTTTATGAGGTGTAAATACGGTTGGTTTCGAGTATTAAGATCTACTTTTGTGCTTTCCTAATCAATTTACATCTCTCTGGTACATGAAACGTTTCGTTTTCTTCCTTTCTCTATTTTCGGTTTTTAATG
>JBIJBG010000018.1:0-19830 GCA_044345355.1 Flavobacteriales bacterium | reverse complement strand
CACCTGCGCTGAATCACTGACCGAACAGCCGGAAGAATCGGTGGCTGTTGCATAGTAAACGCCGGGTGCAAGGTTGCTGATTACTGGCGTATTTTCACCAGTACTCCAGAAATACGTGTAGGGTGGTGTGCCTCCTACTACTTTGGCCTCGATTGCACCTGCATTGGTCTGGTCACAGGTATTGTCTGTAATGTCAAGAAGAAGAGCTAATTCGGCCGGCTCTTCAATAAGCACCTGCAGGTTTTGGTTGCAGTTGTTTGCATCCGTTACCGTAAGCTCATAAATACCTCCTGAAACATCCGTAAGATTTTGGGTAACTGCTCCGTTGTTCCAAGAGAAACTGAGTGGGGGTGCGCCACCCGAAACACCGATCTGCGCAAAGCCATCGGATGCACCAAAGCAGGATACTCCTCCGGAATTCTGCTCCGTTAATGTCAGCAGCGGACTCACCGAAACGGAAACGGTATCCGAATACACGCATCCGAAATTATCGGTTCCGAAAACCCAATAGAGGGCTGTAAAAGAAACCGTTATGGCAGGAGAGGTGTTGCCCGTGCTCCAAAAATAGGAAGCAAAACCGCCCGGAGCGGTAATCTGAGCCGAACCTCCGTTACAAATTGCCAAATCATTTCCCAGATCCAGTGGTGCAACAGGATAGTTGGTGATGATTACATCGTCAGTCTGCTGGCAGCCGTTAATATCCGTAATCGTAACGCTGTAGGTTCCTGGTTGGATGGCGGAAATAATTTGGTCTATGGAGCCCGTATTCCATAAGTAAGCGGGATATCCGGCACCCGGATTCAGGGTTACGGGATCTCCCGGGCATACCGTGGTATCAGCTCCCAGATCAGAAACGGGCAGCGGACTTATCGTAACTACAGTATTCGTCTGGTAGGAGCAATTGTTAGCGTCGGTTACGTTCAGGTTGATATTGCCTGCGGCATTCACCGGTAAAAATTGCCCTCCCGAAACGGAATTCCACAAATAGGATACAAATCCCGAACCCGCATCCAAAGTGTCTGAACTTCCGTCACAAATAGCCAGGGCAGGCGGTAGGGCAGGGGTGAGGTCGGGATATTCCGAAACGGAAATGGTATCTTTTCCCTGGCATCCGAAATTGTCAATTACCGTAACAAAATAATTGCCCGCCTGTGATACGCCGATGGTTGGCGTGGTGGCACCATTGCTCCAGAAATAGAAATTGCCCGGTCCTGCATTTAATGTGAAGGAAGCATTGTTGCAAAGGGTAGTGTCATTTCCCAAATTTACAGAGGGGCCGGGAAGGACATTCACCACCATGGTATCTGTTTTTGTGCAATTGGCGGCATCTGTTACCGTGAGCACGTAGGTAGTGGTTACCGTGGGATTGGCTACCGGGTTGGCTACGGAAGGACTGGAGAGCGAAGCCGCCGGGCTCCAGCTGTAGGTGTAACCCGGATTTCCTCCCGCCGCGGCAGGATTTCCTCCCAGTGGAATGCCGATTCCCAGGCAGGTGAACAAATCTGATCCGGCATTGGCATTCACGATTACCGCCGGGTTTTCGGAGATGCTCAGGGTGAATGTTCCCATATCCATGGCAGCCGCGCCGTCCACAACTACGCGGTAGGTTCCCGGCGTACATAGAGGCACGTTGATTTCAGAGGTCTGTGCGCAGAAATCATCGTTAAACTCCAATACGTTGCAGTTTGCATCCAACAGGTAAAGCGCGGTATTGAAATTAGCCGCCGCACATAGGGAAATACGCAGGCCCACTCCCTGCGTTACCGTGAATTCATAGAACACGTCATTTCCGGGGCTGTTCGGCAGATTGTTGGAGTAACACTCGTTGCTGTTAAAATGGCTGATCGGGCTGAATCCCGCAGCTACCGAACCGAGGGAAATGGCATCGGTACAGGATGTACCTTTGGTATATCGCCAAAAAGATTCTATGCGCGGTTGGTAAAAGTTGTTTATGGGAGCCGAACCGATGACATACCCGTGGTTATACCACTGGCAGGGAGGGCCGAGTCTGTAGGCCATGTTGGTTTTGAATTGCTGGGCATCGCATCGGAAATCATCTCCTTCGTTTAGTCCGATACATACTCCGAAAACAGGAATACCGCAGCATTGGGGTGCATTGTAATCACAGCGGTTTCCGTTGGAGCAAAAGCCCAACAACTGATCGGAATTATTGTCGTCTTCCCAGGCATCCAATCGCAGGTCAAAAAACTGGGGAACTGTCGCGGTAGGGTAGGTGTAATCGAATAAAACGGAATTAAAATCGGTCGACAATCCCGGGGGGGAGAAATCATCAGTAAGGCAATTTCCTCCAACCCAGCCCTGGCCATCTAAGTCAATAATATCTCTCACCCAAACTTTGTAAGAAAGTTCATCGGGGGCGAAACCTACACCCAAGAGGCCTTCATCCGTAGATTGAAATGTGGTATTGAAATCCCTAACCTTTACCTGAAGTTGAATAGGGCCGTCGTTGAATGATTGAGCCATTACCCCGGCACTTATTCCGAGAAAAATTCCCGACATCCATTTTTTCATCAGCTAACAGTTTGATGTAAATCGAGTTTTTAATAACAAGGACAAAATAAGCTCAAGTAAGCTTATTTCCGATTCAAAGATAATATACTCCTGACGGATTTTCTGCTTTAAGCTGTAAGTAGCAAGATTCTTGCTAATTTTAAGTCTTCTTTCTGATGTGAATGAATGCTGATGCAGTCTTTTTAAAGACGTTCATCAGCAGCGGCTCAACAATTCTTGTTTTAATTCCTGCAGACTCAGTACTCCTGATTTTCTCCATACGGTTTCTCCATTTTTGAAAATCATAAAGGTGGGCACACCGCGTATTCCGTAATGGGCAGCGGCATTGGGATTGCGATCTATATTTATCTTAATTACTTTAAATTTACCTTCGGCGCTTTCCGAAAGCTCTTCCAAAACCGGTGACATCATTTTGCAGGGTCCGCACCAATCGGCATAAAAATCAACCAATACGGGCAACTCGCCTGCAATTAAATCTGCAAATGATTTTTTTTCGCCCATGGGATTATTTTTTAATTTGATTTACACGGGTCCAACTGCCTCCGTTCATCACTTTAAAGCCTGCCGAGTTCAAAATTCTTTGCGCATTTGCACTCCGCATCCCCGAGGCGCAACAAGTGATAACGGGCTGTTCTTTCTTCAGTTTTCCCATGGATGCATTCAATTTATCTAAGGGGATATTTACAGAACCTTTTACATGTCCGCTTTTATATTCACCCGCCGTGCGGACATCTAAAACAAGCGCTCCTTCCTGAAGCCAGTTTTCTATCTCTTTGCTTTTGTTTCCGAAAATACTTTTGAAGAATGATAACATGAAAATAAAATTAGTGGTTTGTTGTTTGGTCAGTGTCTTTGATGAACATGTTCTCAAAGGAAGAGGTGAATAAGTAACCCAACAGAAATCCGTAACCTGTTATCAGGTATTTATTTGACCGGATGGCACACCCCTCCGTACATCCGAAAAATTTCCAGTATAAAAACCCGGCAACCGCGCCTAACATCCCTAAAGCGACACGAGCTACCAATTTCTTGCGGGTTACCGTCATAATCATACGTTGTTTTATGCCGCAAAATTAAGAGGCATAATTCCCTCATCCTGTAACACGGGTTACATAAAGAATCACTTCCGCAATCCCATCAATCTAATTTTTCCAAGGCATTTTTGATGCGTGTGATCGCTTTTTCAATATCCTGTTCTGCTGCGGCAAAGGAGATGCGTATATGGTTGTCCATACCGAATGCTCCTCCTGGAGTAATGGCTACATGTGCCTCATGAATCAGATACATGCAGAGGTCCTTGGAGTTTTCAATCCTTTTCCCCCGACCAACTTTTCCAAAGTAAGCGGAAACTTCCGGAAAAATATAGAAAGCGCCAGCCGGCATATTGGTTTTCATGCCCGGAATTTCTTTCATCAGGTGCAAGGCTAAATCTCTTCTTTTTTTGAATGCATCCCGCATGTAGCCTGTTGCTTGTTCCGGATCGGCCAACAGTGCCGCTATGGCTGCCCGTTGGGTGATGGAACAGGTGGCCGAGGTGTATTGTCCCTGAATTTTGGTGCAGGCGGCAGCGATGGTTTCATGCGCAGCCAGATACCCGAGTCTCCAACCGGTCATGGCAAACCCTTTGGATAATCCGTTTACGGTGATGACGCGATCTTTAATCGTGTCAAACGAAGCAAGGGAGCGGGAGGGCATGCCGAAGTTGATTAATTCATAAATCTCGTCCGAAATGATGTACACATGGGGATTTCGTTCGATTACTTCTGCCCAGCGCTGTAATTCATCATCCGTCCATACACTTCCCGTTGGATTGCACGGACTGCTGAAGATGATCAATTTTGTTTTTGAGTTGATGCATTTTTCAAGGTCTGATGCCGTCGGTTTGAAGTTTTTATCAATTCCTGCCTCCAGCATAACGGGAGTTCCCCCGGCATAATTCACCATTTCTTTATAGCTCACCCAGTAAGGTACGGGTAAAATCACTTCATCCCCTTCACTTACCAGCGCAAAAACGGCATTGGCAATGGATTGCTTGGCCCCGGTAGATACCACGATGTTGGCGGGTGAATACGTAAGTTGATTGTCTCTTTTCAGTTTATGACAAACCGCCTCCAAAAGGTCTTTGTAGCCTGCCACCGGCGTGTAGTGCGAGTAGTTTTGTCTGATGGCGTCAATGGCTGCTTCTTTGATGAATTCGGGTGTATCAAAATCGGGTTCGCCCAAACTCATGTTGATCACATCCAGACCCTTTTCTTTCAATTCCCGGCTCAACCTGGCCATGGCCAATGTTTCACTTTCCCCGAGCAGTTCTACTTTTTTTGATAAAATGGACATAAGCAAATAATAAAATATTTCCAAACGGGGTTTAATTTATCGGGTCAAACGTAAAGGATTTAACTGAATCGGCAAAAGAGAGTTTTTGACCATATTTGCAAAAAAAAACAAACAGATGCAGGAAATTGTTGAATTGCTAAAATATATCCTTCCTTCGCTGGTGACCGGCAGTATTATTTATTATCTGTTCAATGCTTTTAACCGAAAAGAGGAAAGCCGTCGCATGTTGGAATATAAAACCGAGGTAAATAAAACAACCCTTCCCATCCGTTTGCAGGCCTGTGAGCGGCTGACCCTGCTCATGGAACGGATTTCTCCGGTTACTCTGGTGATGCGGGTAAATACTTCCGGTGTTACTGCAACGATGCTTCATGCCGAATTGCTGAAAACCATCCGTAGTGAGTTTGATCACAATGTGACACAGCAGGTTTATGTAAGCCGGACTACCTGGGAGGCAATACGGAATGCCAAGGAAGAAACTGTAAAATTGGTGAATATGGCCGCAGGCCGCATGAATGATCAGGCAAAAGGAACGGATTTGGCCCAGACCATTCTGGAATTGTCCATGAACATGAAAATCTTGCCTACCCAGGTTGCCTGTGATGTGCTCCGCGAGGAAACGGCCCGTTTGTTTTAAGTGGAATGGAATAGTGCCGTTGCCAAACCATATTCCTTGTTTTTTGTTTATTTTAGGTATGTAAACTGATTTTGATTGAAAATTCCTTTTTTTCTTATTCTGATTTTGTTTGCCACTCTCGTAGAGTGGGCAGCCTACGCGGCGTTTAAGGGTCTTATTCGGCAAAGCGCTCTGTTGTTCTGGGGTTATTTCGGAATCACGTTTATTTCTTATCTCCTGCTTTTTGCATTCCCCTTGGTAGGTAAACAGGTGCGGTATCCCCTGATAAATGTTTTTTTTATTCTTTTTTTCGGCAAGTTATTGGCAGCCATCTTGGTTACTCTTGGTCTGGGAGCTAACAAACTGGTAGAAACAATATATTCAGAAACGTCCGTATCGGAAGGACGCAGGGAGTTTATCCGCAAAACATCGGCACTGATCGGATTATTTCCCATGGCCTTGATGACATGGGGTATATTCCGAACGGCGGGAAATTTCAAGATTCATCGGGTTACTCTTCGTTTCGCTTCATTGCCAAAAGCCTTTAAGGGCCTTCGTATAGTTCAGATTTCCGATATCCATACGGGAAGTTTTTTCAGCAAAGACCGAATGGAAGAGGCTGTCCGAGAGATTGAAAATCTGAAGCCTGATCTGGTTATTTTTTCGGGTGATTTAGTAAATAACCGTTCCGACGAATGTGATCCTTACGTGGAAATTCTTGCCCGCATAAAAGCTCCCATGGGTGTTTACAGTACCCTCGGAAATCATGATTACGGTGATTATGAGCCATGGAAATCGGCGGAAGAAAAGCGGGAGAATTTTCAGCAGATGTTGGCTTTGCATGAGCGCATGGGATGGCGCCTGTTAATGAATGAACATGTGATTTTTGAGCGGCAGGGAGAAAAAATTACTCTCCTCGGCGTGGAAAACTGGGGCGCTAATCTTCGTTTTCCCAAGTATGGTAAATTAGCCGAGGCTTATGCAGGTACGGAGGATATTCCCGTAAAAATGCTCATCAGTCATGACCCTTCGCACTGGGATGCTCAGGTAATGAAAGAGTATTCTGATATAAACCTCACTTTTTCCGGACATACGCACGGATTTCAGTTCGGCGTAGAAATACCGGGCATTAAATGGTCGCCCTCTCAATGGGTATATTCACAGTGGGCAGGTTTATATGAAAAGTCAGGGTGTTATCTGTATGTAAATCGGGGTCTCGGTTGCATTGGATACATGGGTAGGGTAGGCATACGCCCCGAGATAACTTGTTTTGAACTTGCCTGATGTAAAGCGATGGATGGTATTTACCGGCGAAATTTTCCTCCGTTGTATCCGAAAAAATAATTACCTTTGCGCTCCCGTGAAAAATCACGGCTGTAATTCATTATTGTTCAACCATTAAAAAGAGCCCGGGAGGCTCAAACAAAACAACATGTCAGAAGAGACAAACGAGGTACAAGGTACCAAACAGGCTGCGGCAGAAACAGCAGCTCCAAAACCAAAAGCTTCCAAAAAAACATTGTCTGATTACGGTGCCGAAGGCATGCAGGCAGGTGCGTTTGACTGGTCAGCCTTGGAAGGTTATAACGCTGAGACGAAAGGCAAGTTATCCTCCATGTATGAAAAGAGTTTCAATACAGTGGCGCCTCATCAGATTGTTGCCGGCAGCGTAATGTCCATCACGCCTAAGGACGTGGTCATCAATGTGGGGTATAAATCGGAAGGCGTTGTTCCCAAAACGGAATTCCGCTACAATCCCGACCTGAAAATCGGTGACGGTGTAGAAGTGTACATCGAATCACTCGAGGATAAAGAAGGGCAACTCCTGCTTTCCCACAAAAAAGCCAGGGCATTAAAAGCATGGGATCGTATCAACGAAGTGTATACCAACGACATCGTTATTACCGGTTTTGTGAAATGCCGCACCAAAGGCGGTTTGATTGTAGACGTATTTGGTCTTGAGGCATTCCTTCCCGGTTCACAGATTGATGTGAAGCCTATCCGTGACTACGATGTGTATGTAGGTAAGAATATGGAATTTAAAGTGGTGAAAATCAACCAGGAGTTTAAAAATGTGGTGGTTTCCCATAAAGTGCTTCTAGAAGAAGAATTGGAGCAGCAGAAAAAAGACATCATCTCCAAATTGGAGAAAGGACAGATACTCGAAGGCGTGGTTAAAAATGTTACTTCCTACGGTGTATTCGTTGATTTGGGCGGTGTGGACGGACTCATTCACATCACTGACCTTTCCTGGGGCCGAATCAACCATCCCGAAGAAATCGTACAGCTCGATCAGAAAATCAATGTGGTTGTTCTCGATTACGACGACGAGAAAAAACGGATTGCTCTCGGCCTCAAACAACTTTCTGCACATCCTTGGGAGCAGCTTTCTGCTGACTTGAAACCGGGTGACAAAGTAAAAGGAAAAGTAGTTGTATTGGCCGATTACGGAGCTTTCGTGGAAATCGCTCCCGGCGTGGAAGGACTTATTCACGTTTCTGAAATGTCCTACTCATCGCATCTGCGTTCCGCATCCGATTTCATGAAACCGGGAGATGAGGTGGAGGCCGTTATTCTTACCCTGGACAGAGAAGAGCGTAAAATGTCATTGGGCATTAAACAATTGAAAGAAGATCCTTGGGCCAATATCGCCGAAAAATATCCGGTAAACAGCAAGCACACGGCCACCGTGAAGAACTTCACCAACTACGGAATTTTTGTGGAACTGGAGGAAGGCGTGGATGGTCTCATTCATATCTCTGATTTGAGTTGGACTAAGAAAATCAAGCATCCGAGTGAAGTAACCAAAATCGATGAGAAAATCGATGTAGTGGTGTTGGAAATTGATGCTGAAAACCGTCGTCTTTCACTCGGTCACAAACAACTGGAACAAGATCCATGGGAAGTGTTCAGCACTATCTTTGAGGTAGGAAGTGTTCACGAAGGAACGGCTGTTGAGAAAAATGATAAAGGCCTGGTAGTTTCACTGCCTTACGGTATCGAAGGTTTCTCTCCGAATAAGCACCTGAAACGTCAGGATGGTTCCAATGTAGGTTTGGATCAGAAAGCTGATTTCAAGGTAATTGAATTCAATCGGGAAGATAAGAAACTGATTGTTTCACATACCAAAACCTGGGAAGAGGTAAAAGAGGGTGAAGACAAGCCCGAGAAATCCGAAAAAACGGTTAAGGCAAAAGATAAACCGAAGGCCACTTCCACAAAAACGGAAATGACTACACTGGGCGATATCGCTGCACTTGCCGATCTCAAGCAGGAAATGGATGCCAAAGCCAAAGGTAAATCCACTAAAAAGAAAGATGAATAAAGAATAATCTTTATTTAATAGTTAAATAGGCCCCGCCATCGTGCGGGGCTTTTTTTTGCATTCGCTGCGGCATTAAACGGTTCCAGTTTTCGTTAAGATGCATTCGGCTCAATTCTTAAAATTACTGAAATAAGGAAACCTCGTCTTATATAGCTCCGTTTCAAAATAAAAACGCTCAGGATGAAACACAGTTACTTAATTTTTATGCCTTATGAAACGTTTCATCTGTTATCTGCTGTTGTTTTTTACTACTCTAGGGGCATTTGCCCAGCCGGTTACCTTGGCCGATCTGAATAAAGTGCTGAAAGAAGCCTCGATAGATTCTCTCCGATATATCGAGCGGCTTGCGGCTTTACATTTTCATGAACGCCTGAACCAATACCGTGTCAAAAAAGGTAAATCGGCTATTCAGTGGGATGAAACGCTCTGGTTGACTTCCTACAATCATTGTTTATGGATGGATGCGAATGAAAAACTGTCGCATGATCAAAAGGCGGGAACCCGTTACTTCTCCGGTGAAGGTCCCGGAGCCCGCTATGATTTTGTTGCCGGTGGTGAATCGCCTGCAAGTTGGACGGGTGAAAATGCCCTGTATAATTTCAGTGCATACGGGAAAAGTGCGGAGGATAAAGCAAATCAAATAGCGGAGGTTTCGCTTCAGCAATGGATTCGATCTCCAGGTCATCATGAGAATTTGTTATCATCACGACATTCCATGCACGGAACTGCATTTCGAATTGATGCAGACGGCAAGGTTTGGGGCACTGATTTATTCGCTTACGGTTCTTCTCATTCCGCTGGGCAAATAATGGCTGAAGATCCCAAGCGGGACTTTGAAAAAGCGGTGGCTGAATCTGTTGCAGGGTCCGAAATGAAAGAGGAAAAGAAAGCCGTAGTTTCAGTAAAGCCAAAGAAGTTCAACCTGGCAAAATCTGTTCAAGATATCTCAGTTTCGTTTTATAAGGCGGATGGACGGAAACGAAACAAATCCCTTGAAAAAGCGGCCTTAAATCATGCTGAATATCTTGCCTATGCAAAGAACGCCTCTTCTGAGCAGGATTTACGGTCTTCCCGATTTTATGGGAAAACACCCTTTGCCCGCGTGCTGAAAGCTTCAGGCGGTCTTTACCTTTTTTTACCCGGTTCGCGAAAGCTAAAAGAACAAGTGGTATTATTGGAGGTGGATTTGGCTACGTTTTGTACCGACAGTATTCTGAATTTAGCCAATGAAAAATTGGGAGAAGCGCCCACAAAGGCCCGAAAAGTGGGTATCGGGGTGTTTATGAAACGGAAGAAAAATACTCTTCGCATTGCCGTGGTAAGGCTTTATTGCTGATTTTTGATTGTTTTTTTGTGGTATACCCGCGTCGTGTTACCTTCGTGAAAAATACAGGTTGAGCCGTCTTGTTCTTATACCCACGCCCATCGGCAATCTCGAGGATATTACACTTCGTGCGTTGAGTACCTTGAAATCTTGTCAGTTTGTGCTGGCAGAGGATACGCGAACCGCGGGCTTCCTATTAAAGCATTTTGATATTCAGGTTCCCCTGAGGCCTTTTCATAAGTTTAATGAGCATAAAGTGTTGGAGAATCTGCTCGATCAAATTGAGGCCTGCGAATGTGTGGGATTAATTTCTGATGCCGGAACTCCGGGTATATCCGACCCGGGATTTTTGCTCATAAGGGCATGTATTGAACGGGAAATTGACGTGGAATGTCTTCCCGGACCGGCGGCACTCATACCGGCCCTCGTAGTTTCGGGTTTTCCTACCGACCGTTTTGTTTTTGAAGGTTTTTTGCCGCATAAGAAAGGAAGGCAGTCGGCCTGGCTTCGCCTGCGCCATGAAGAAAGAACGGTTGTATTGTATGAATCGCCCTATCGGCTTACCAAAGCCCTCACCGAAATTTGTGAGTGGATAGATCCCCGGCGAAAGGTAGCCGTGTGTCGGGAATTAACGAAAAAATTTGAAGAAATCCGACGCGGGGAGGCTTCCGAGGTGCTTGCTTATTTCAGCCAAAAGCCCGTTAAAGGGGAAATTGTGCTGGTGATGGAAGGTTGTCCAAAAGAGGATTCATGATAAAATAAGGCCTAATTAAATAAACCCCATCGTATGCCCAGGCGGAAACTCCGATCCTGCATGGCGTAACCCGGTGTGGTAAAGTATGCTGGTTTTGGAAATCCTTGGTTTAGATGCCCCGCATGCAAAAAAATGCGGAAGCGTTTTATCTTGGCGCTCACATATACATCCAGGTAAGGGTAACCGGCTACACGCGACTGCCCCTCCTGAAGGAAAAAGCCCATGAGTGCAGGATTATATCCATATCCGGTGTATCCCAAACCATAATAAATATCGAATCCGGCCTGCAGCAACAGCGCTTTTTTAAACAGTTTGTTTTCGTAATAAAAAGAACTGCGCAGATAAAATGGGGCTACCCGTACAAATTCATTATCAGCTGTTTGGTACATGGCAAAATTTACCCAATGAAAGCGCTTTCGGGAAAAGGCTAAATCGTGCGAAACCCATGCCTGAAAAACGGAAGTTTCTCCGTTTACCTGTGCTGCCTGCGCATCCTTATCCAGATAGAGCAGATTCCCCGTAAGAAAGAATTTGGCTCCTGTTTTTATTTGCCGGGTAGGAAAATAAAGGTCGGTATAAATGCCCAGTGTACGGACCTTCCGGAATGAATTGGTCCAATCAAAATGGTTCGATATCATCCGTTGCCAAACAAACCCGGGCTCTCGGAGAGTGAATAAAACTCCCGGTTCCAGTACCATCCATGTTCCTTTTTTGGCAGAGGCAAAACCGGCATGAACAGATGCCTGAATGTACAAATCATTTGTGTTGTAGCCGCCTGGAGTATATTCGGCAAAGGCACGGAAATAACGAAGACTGTCTAAAAATAAGGTAAGCCTTGAAAATAGCGAAACGTTAAACCCCCGGTAAAGCAAGGTGTCTTGTCTAAAGTCGAACAGGGAGGCGGAAATACCGGCGGATAATTTATTGGCAAACCCCTTTTTACGGAAAGGATAAAAGGAAAATTCCAATTGGTTCTGGAGCTCTCTGTGATAAATACGGTAACGGGTTCCCGTACTGTCAAAGAAGTAATTATCGAAAAAACCATTTGCCGATGAGTCCAGAAAAATCTGCCGGTCTGTAAAAATACGCAGCGTATGATCTATCTGGAAAAGCGGCAGTTTAATGCCGGGATTGGTCGAATCGGCACTTATTGTTTTTACTCCCACCCGGAAGAATTGCTTCGCAAAAATTTCTAAGGTCTGATGCCTGTTTTCTGCCAGGGAGAGATTTACGGGATATCCTATTTTTCGATTCAGCCTGGTCGTAAACGTGTCACCCTGGATAATATTGGTAATCAGGCTTTCGCGGAAATTGACATCCTTTGAAAGGCCTCCGTTTTCCTGCACCGTGGAGTTATTGAAAATAAAATCGGCCGTAATGCCATAATTTTCTTTTTTACCCAGGTGTGAACCGAACAGGCGGATATTGCTGTGCGCGGCCCATTGTCTTTGATAAAATCCTACCGCGGTGAAACGCCTGAAATCAAATCCGACTTGGGCCGTTTTGGAAATGGGTTGGGTGTGCAGCAGATGAATGGCCTGTTCTCCCACCCGGTTCTCCTTTTTCTGGCCGGATGACCCCAGTACATAGCCTATTTCGCTCCAGGCGCGTTTGGTGCGGTAGTAGGGCTGTTCTCCTCCACGGTAAAAATAAAATGAGGAGCCCGCTCTTCCCGTGCTGAATCCTCTCAGTGTGTCAGGTTCAAAAATGGCCGGCTGAAATGGCCTTCCCAAGTTGTCGCTTAGAATGGAGTTGAATTTTTGGGTAACGGGATTGTACACGTGTGCCTGATTCAGGCCCGTATCTACGGGATTTCTACGGAAAAGTCCATCCCATAGCCAGACTGTGCGGTTCAGGGTATACACGTTCATGGTATCGCGCAATAGGCGGAGTGAGTCCCTGGCGGCAGGACTTTTGCCTTTTTGTGCTCCCGCATCTGCGGTGAGCATCATCAGTAGGCCCAGCAGAAAAATACGGATGTTTTTTTTTCTCATGCGCAGCACAAAGGTAATGAACCCGGTGCCACTCACCATGCCCGAGATTTTAACCTCTTTTGAGGTTTTTTTATGATCTTGCATGCATGAAATTATGCTTTGCTTCCAATAATCCGAAAAAACTGGAAGAAATTACCCACAAATTGAAGGGTACCGGTTTAGAAATACTATCTGCTTTTGAGGCGGGAATCACCGATGATATTCCTGAAACGGGGAATACCCTGCGCGAAAATGCCCTGCAAAAAGCGCAGTTTGTTTTCGACCGGTATGGTCTTTTTTGTTTTGCGGATGATACCGGGCTCGAAGTAGATTGCCTGAACGGAGTGCCCGGCGTGTATTCCGCACGTTACGCCGGGCCGGTCCGCGATGCGGAGGATAATATGAATAAATTGCTGCGCGAAATGGAACCTTTTGCCGACAGAAAAGCCCGTTTTGTTACGGTAATTGCCCTTATTCATCCTACGGGTACGTTTTTTTTTGAAGGTTCAGTAGAAGGAGAAATCACGCAGGAAAAAAGGGGGACGGGCGGTTTCGGTTACGACCCCGTTTTTCGCCCGAATGGCATGGAGCTAACCTTTGCCCAAATGAGTCCGGAAATGAAAAATCAACTTTCGCACAGGGCCATCGCCGTGGACAAGTTGATTCAGTTTCTCAAGTCCATATGAAAGTCAGATGATGGGTGTGTTTGGCCGAATGGGTGTTGTGGGGAGAGTATTAAGGAACTTTCGTAGATTGGTTTACATTCAGGTTTCAGGCGGAAACCGTATTTTCGTATCGTGTCAGACTGGAGCACCCCCATTGAGTATCTGAAAGGAGTCGGTCCTAAAAAGGGCGATTTGCTGAAAACGGAACTGGGTATTTTTACCCTGGGCGATCTGGTTTTTCACTTTCCCTTTCGGCACGAAGATCGGAGCAGTTTTCAAAAAATTCGCGACATTAATTCCGAAACGGGATCCGTGCTTTTAAAGGGACGCATTCAGGCCATTGAAATGGTGGAAACAGGCCGTGTTCGCCGTTTTTTGGCCCGATTTTCAGATGGTACCGGCGAATTGGAATTGGTCTGGTTTCAGGGAATCAGATATGCGAGGGAACAGGTGGTGCCCGGTCTGGAATTTGTCATTCACGGAAAGCCAAATTTTTTCAAAGGAAAAATATCGCTGCCCCACCCGGAAATGGAATTGGCCGGAACTAAACCTGATGCGGCCTTTCTCGGATATTTTCCCATATACCATTCCACCGAAAAATTGAAAAGTTTCGGGCTTGACAGCCGCGGCATTGCCCGACTGATAAATGCCCTGCTCTCCGGCATTCCCGGGAAATTGCCGGAAACACTTCCTCCTTATATTCTAGACTATTTTAAGTTGCCCGATCGTGATTCGGCCGTGCGTCAGGCGCATCATCCCATGAACCCGGCCGATTTAAAAAAAGCCATGTTCCGGCTTAAGTTTGAGGAACTTTTTTATGTGAGGTTTCGGTTGTTGTTGCAAAATTCGGCACGAAAGCGAAAATACCGCGGAGCCCGTTTTGAGCGCATCGGGGATTTTTTCAATCAATTTTACCATCAATACCTTCCTTTTTCGCTTACGCAGGCACAAAAGCGCGTGTTAAAGGAAATCCGGGCCGATTTGGCTTCCGGACAACACATGAACCGTTTACTTCAGGGAGATGTAGGCAGCGGAAAAACGGTGGTTGCTCTGATGACCATGCTTATGGCCTTGGACAATGGTTTTCAGGCATGTCTGATGGCTCCCACGGAAATTTTGGCTACTCAGCATTACCGCTCTCTGAAAGAACTTTTGGACCCCATGGGGCTACCTGTGGCATTGCTTACCGGTTCTACGAAAAAGAAGGATCGTATGGCCATCCACGAGATGCTGCTCAGCGGTGAACTTCCTATCCTCTGCGGCACGCATGCCTTGCTGGAGGATGCCGTTCAGTGGGAAAACTTAGGTTTGGCGGTGATTGATGAACAACATCGTTTCGGGGTGGCCCAGCGCGCCAAATTGTGGAAGAAAAATACGCTTCCTCCGCACATTTTGGTTATGACGGCAACGCCCATTCCACGCACCCTGGCCATGACGCTTTACGGCGATTTGGATGTAAGCGTGATTGATGAATTGCCTCCCGGCCGCAAGCCCATACAAACCCGACATGTATATGAAACACGAAGGGCAGAAGTGTTTGCCTTTATGCGCGAAGAAATTCGAAAGGGCAGACAGGCCTACATCGTTTATCCGCTGATTGAGGAGAGTGAAAAAAGCGATTTCCGGCATCTGCAGGAAGGTTACGAGATGGTTTGTTCCGCTTTTCCGGAATGTAAGATCAGCATGGTGCACGGTAAATTAAAGCCTGACTTGAAAGAGCATGAAATGCAACGCTTTTTGAAAAACGAAACCCAGATCATGGTGGCCACTACAGTAATTGAAGTCGGTGTAAATGTTCCCAATGCCTCGGTGATGCTGGTTGAAAGTGCCCAGCGTTTGGGATTGTCGCAGCTTCATCAACTCAGGGGCCGGGTGGGGCGGGGAGCCGACCAGTCCTTTTGTATGCTCATGACCGATTTTAAACTCGGGGAAGATTCGAGGACGCGCATGGATACCATGTGCCGCACGAATGACGGATTTGAAATTGCCGAAGTAGATTTACAATTGCGCGGGCCGGGCGATATGGAAGGAACCAGACAAAGCGGGATTATTGATCTAAAAATAGCCGATCTGGCTAAAGATCAACCCATATTAGCTGCCGCTAACCAGGTGGCAGAAAAAATTCTGGCCTCTGATCCCGAATTGAAAAAGGCAGAACATGCCATCATCCGCATGCAATTGGATGAACGGAAAAAAAAGAAGGCCGACTGGTCGGATATTTCCTGATTTCTCCCTCATTTTTTCACGTACTTTTGCCCTGTATGGATATCAGAAAACAGGTTTCGCTGAGGCCTTACAACACTTTCGGCATGGACGTGCAGGCTGAGTTTTTTGCCCGATGTACTTCGGCGGATGATTTCAGGGAGGCATTGTCATTTGCCGGTAAACGGGGAATAAACCCGCTCACTTTGGGCGGAGGCAGTAACGTATTATTTACCCGTGATGTGGCCGGAATGGTGATGCATAATGAACTGCAGGGTATTCATATCATGGAGGAAACGGCCGATCATGTTTATGTGAAAGCAGGCGGAGGAGAAAACTGGCATACTTTGGTGATGCATTGTGTGGAGCGCAATTGGGGCGGAGTAGAAAATTTATCCCTGATTCCCGGATCTGCGGGGGCTGGCCCTATGCAAAATATAGGCGCCTACGGTGTGGAGCTCAAGGATGTGTTTCATCAACTTCAGGCGTTGGACCGTCAATCGGGTGAGCTTGTGGTGTTTGATAAGGCGTCATGTCAGTTTGATTACAGGAGCAGTATTTTTAAAACGGCTGAAAAAGACCGTTTTATCATTTTGAATGTTACGCTTAAGTTGAATAAAAATCCTGTGTTTCAAGTAAGCTACGGGGCCATTGGGCAGGAGTTGGAAAAAGCCGGAATCAATGAACTGTCGGTGCGGGCGGTGAGCGATGCCGTTATTCGCATACGCCGTTCCAAACTGCCGGATCCGGCTGAAATAGGCAATGCGGGCAGTTTTTTCAAAAATCCCTCTATTTCAGACAAATTATTTGAAAATTTGAAAACCCGTTTTCCCGAAATACCCGGCTATCCATCCACCGGGCCCGGTAAAGTGAAGGTGGCTGCCGGCTGGCTGATTGAAAAATGCGGATGGAAAGGATTCAGAAAAGGGGATTACGGTGTGCACAAAAATCAGGCCCTCGTTTTAGTGAATTACGGACAGGCTTCAGGTAAAGATATTTATTCGTTAAGCACGGAAATTATGCATTCCGTGAAGGAAAATTTTGGGATTGAATTGGAACGTGAAGTAAATATTTATTGAGCAGAGATTGATTACAGTCCTTCATCCATTTCTCCACCGCCGCCTTCTTTGCGCATTTTTTTTCCTCCTATTTCCTGTTTTCCTATTTTCCAGGTTACGGTAAGCGTGGCTATGCGGGTTTCCCGTTTTCGGTAAAAACTTACTTCAAATCCTTCTCCGCGGGCTTCCACGGCAAAACGACGCGTATCAAAAATGTCGGTAACCGCCAGATTGACGGAAAGCCTGTTTTTCCAAAAATCTCTTTTTATTCCCACGTCAATTCCCCAAACGGCTTTGGCAGCTCCCTGAGCTGCAGCCGAAGGTGCCCAATAGCCCAATGTCATCTGAGCTTCGGTACCTTTCAGGAATTTCCAGTTGGAGATAATTTTTCCAAATCCGCCGATGTTGTTATTGTTCAGGTCACCGAATGTATTTCCTGCGGATATTTTGTAATAGAACAGGTTGATGTTGGAGGTGATGTTCCACCATTTAAACAACTCGTTTCTGCTGATAAATTCAAATCCGGCGCTTTGGGCATGTCCTACGTTTTCAAACCGCACTGTTGCCGTTCCCGTAACCGGATCTGCATTCCTGAAACGACTCATGACATCTTGGGTGTACCTGTAAAATATTGCTCCGGAAACAGCATGTTTTCCTTTGGTATAGCTCACGTTAAATTCTCCTGAATTGATGTATTCCGGATTCAGGTTCGGATTTCCTACACGCAGGTTGATGGGATCCGTAAAATCAGAAAACGGGTTCAGATTTTCAAATTGAGGCCTGTTGATTCTTCGGCTGTATCCCAAACGCAGCTCCCATCCTGCTTTAGGTTTGTAGGAAATATGCGCCGAAGGGAATAAGCCCAGATAATTCCGGGCATTTTTCTCTTGTGTTGTCACAAGGTCTGTATTAATGAGTGTCTGTTCTGCCCGTAAACCTATCTTATATCCCCATTTTGATTTGATGACATGGGCAAGACTGAAGTATGCGGCATATACCTGCTCATGATACACAAAGCGATTGGTGATGTTGGGATTATTGCGGTATTCATTCAGTGTATAATCAAAATTCTCTCCGCTGAAATCATTATCGTTGTGTCTGATAGTTCCTTTGATTCCTGTTTCCAACGATAGGTTTGGGAGAATGGGTTCTGTAAAATCGGCCTGTGCTATCGTTACTCCATATGCGTTAAACCGATCGGTTTTCTCAAGCAGATGCTCGTTTGAAGTCCATTGTCCATCAGGGGTTTTTATCTTGTTTTCAAAAAAAGAATTTTCAGGTCCTTCACTCCCAGAGTAGCTCAGTTCTGCAGATAACTCACGCCCTTTTTTGGTAAAAGTATATTTCCAGGATGCACTCAGGTCATAGGTCAGCCCCGAGCGAGCCTCGGTGGCATTCCGTTCATTCAGGTATTGGGCTTCCCGGTTTATGTTTTCAAAAAAATACCCGTGCGTGGTAAGCCCTGTGGAATAATTATATCCCAACGAGCCGGAAAGAGAAAATGTATTTTTCATATTCGGATAGAAATCTATACCCATACGGGCAAAATGATTTCCTCCTTTGCGCAGCCCTTGTGTCTGTTGGTTAATGAAATAGGTAGTATCGCCGGGAAGGAAGGTGTTCAGTGAATTTCCGAAGTTGTACGAGTTGTTATACCGATAGGAATAATTGGTAAAAAAATTCACTTTTTTATTGCGGTAATTGAACGAAACCGTACCGTTATATTTATCTCGGGTTCCCGCGCTCAGAGCCGCAGATCCGTTAATGCCCTGCCGGCGGTCCTTTTTAAGTTTGATGTTGATAATGCCCGACATCCCGTCGGCATCGTATTTAGAGGACGGGTTGGTGATAATCTCCACACTTTCTATGGCTGAAGCCGGAAGTCCGTCTAAAACGGCTTTTCGGTTCGGACCTGAAATGCCCGAAGGTTTTCCGTCAATCAAAATAATGACACCTTCACTGCCCCTAAGGCTGATGTTGCCTTCAATATCCACATTCACGGAAGGTATATTGGATAAAACATCGGACGCGGAACCTCCCGTGTTGGTGATATTTTTTTCCACATCGTACACTTTCTTATCGATGTCTAACGTGATCAAATCCTTTTCGCCCTGAATTTCCACCACGTTCAGGTTTTTGTCTGAAGGCTTCAGAAAGAGCAGTCCCAGATTTACCTGCATATCTCCCGATGGATATAACGTTATCGAGTCTTTACGTACCGACCCGTATCCGATAAAACTGATGCGCACGGAATACTTGCCGGGTTGCACATTTTCCAAAATAAATTCTCCGTTTTTATCGGTCAATGTGCCCGTGGTCATTTGGTCTCCCTTAAAAAGGGAAACCGTTGCATATTCCACCGCTTTTTTCGTGGTTTGGTCTTTTACCGTTCCGGCAATTTTTCCGGTCATAACCGTAGGCATTTGTGCCCATAATGAGCTTATGACTAAAAAGAAAAGACCTGTAAGTGAAATATTTCGTTTGAACATCGGGGGCAAAATTCGTCAAAATAACCCGCCTGCAGCCCAAATTGTTCTTTTTTAACCAATAGGAGCCACGATTGAAAAGAGTATTGCCTTCGAATTAGTTTGTTTCGCCTGACTTTTTTACTTTTTGCAGTGAAAAGCGGATGAGCGGCTTGGTAAATACGGCCAACAGAATTAGCAGTGTCCCCAAATAAAAATTTCCGTTCAATTCTTTGCTTTCACCCAAAAAGGCCACGGCCATGGCAATTCCGTAAATCGGTTCCATGTTGATGGATAAATTGGAGGTAAACGCCGAAATGTAACGCAGTGCATGAATGGACAGCAGATAGGGGATTGTGGTGCAGCCTACAGCCAGTAAAACCAGCAATAACAAATCTTTACCTCCGGGAATGAGCGCGGTAAACTCAGCTGCCGGAGTGGTAAATACCAAAAGGATAGATAAAAAGAAAAATCCTGCACCGAGTTCTAAAAGGGAGATGGCTTTCCCCGGATAGTCGTCGATGTATTTTTTATTCAGGGTTGAAAAAAGGGCAGCCAGAAAAGCGGCTGCGATACCCCAGA
>JBIJBG010000130.1:0-6104 GCA_044345355.1 Flavobacteriales bacterium | reverse complement strand
CAGATCAGGCCCTTTGTATACACTTTATTTACACTGAAAATGAGGGAAATTCCCACGATAACCAACAGGCCCAGCAACACATCATACAGGTTGAAACGGCTTTTGGTGATGGCGGGTTCCAAGAAGGAGGTAAACAGACTGGATGTGGCCAATGCACTCAGGGCGAAAGAGGCGTTGGAATATTTGATGCTCCCATAAAAGGCCACCCAGTGCAACGCTACCACGATACCGATACCGGCAAAAGTAAATCGCCTGGCAACGGGCACTTCCCGTACAGATTGAAAAATTCCGGGAATAAGAAAAAAACTAAGGCAGGTAATCCACAGCCTGTGCCATACCAAAGGAATTTCGGCAAAGCTGATTAATTTGCCCAAAATGGCCGTAAATCCCCACAGAAATATGGCAAAATGGAGACCCAGATAAGCTTTACTTTCGGCTTTCACGCCTGCAAAGGTAAGCGTGTCTTGTTTGTGGGCTTGTCCCTTTTGAAACAAATTTGATTATTTTCGGTTTGATAATGAACATGAGGTCTTACTATGCAGGTGTGTTGGGTGTTTCCACACAGGCCGGGTCGTCCGAAATTAAGGCAGCCTATCGCCGTCTGGCTAAACAATTCCATCCGGATTTAAATAAAGAACCGGGCGCCCGGGAGCGGTTTTTGGAAATCAGGAAAGCGTATGATTTCCTGCTAAAGAGTCCTTACGTTTTTGATCAGTCGGCAAATTCTTCCGAGCATAATCGTGCCGAAGAACAAAAGATTATGCGGGAAAAACGTCGCAGAGCGGCGGAAAAAATAAAACAGAAACGGGAAGAGGAAGAGGCGGCAGCCTGGCGGGATTTTAAAAAATCGGGCATGATGTGGGTTCTTGTTTTTTTCGTGCTTACCCTTTATTTCACGCTAATGGGCCTGTGTCTTATTAATATTTCAGATTATCCCTACGCCGACAGTCCTATTCAAAACCCCGAATTGGGCCTTGTGGGCAGTGCGGTTATGATGGTGGCCTTCACCTATTTTCTGTATCGGTTTTGGGTATTTATCCGCAGTTAATTATTCTTTCAGATAAATCCGTTTTACACGGGGCGATATGCCCGTAAGAATTTCATAAGGTATGGTTCCGCCTGCCTGAGCCATCATTTCTACAGGCCATTCGGGACCGAAAAGAATTACCTCATCTCCTTCTTTTACATCACCTTCCGTTACATCAATCATCGTCATATCCATGCATACTTTACCCACGGTGGGGTATTCGTTTCCCTTAATCCAAACTCTTGCATTACCTTGTCCGAGGGTGCGCCGGAAACCGTCTGCATAGCCTACTGGAATGGTGGCAATCAGGGAGTCGCGTTTTAATAAGGAGGCTCTGTTATAACCGACAGAATCTCCCACTTTCACTCGGCGTAATTGGGAAACCACTGTTTTAAAACGCAGTACGGGTTTTAGTTTAGTTTTTTCGGATTCAGTGGGGGATATTCCGTACATGGCGATGCCCAGCCGTACCATGTTAAACCTCGCTTCGGGGAAACGCTGTGCTCCCGCCGAATTGGCCAAATGTTTTTGTACGTTATATCCAATCGTACTTTCCACTTTTTGTGCGCAAAGTGAAAATGTTTGAATCTGTTGCCGCGTAAAGGCATCGTCCTGCGGATCTTCTGCGGAAGCCAGGTGGGAAAAAACGGAGGCAATCTGCATACCCGGTACGGCCATGATTTTTCGGCAGGCGGCTTCAATTTCATCGGGTGCAAAGCCCAAGCGGTGCATACCCGTGTCAATTTTCAGATGAATTTTCAATTCGTATCCGACCTGTCTTTTTTGAAGTTCCGTGGCCATATAATCCAACGACCGGAAACTGAAAATTTCGGGTTCCAATTGGTATTCCAAAAGCATGGAAACGGAAGGTAAACCGGCGTTCATGACCAAAATGGGCAGGTCAATTCCTGCTCTGCGCAACTCTGCACCTTCGTCGGTATAAGCCACGGCCAGATAGTCCACGTTGTTATATTTTAAATGATTGGCTATCTCTATACTGCCGCTTCCGTATGAAAAGGCTTTAACCATAGCCATGATTTTTACATCAGGACCTAAGTTTCTTTTAAAATGATTCAGGTTGTGGGTGAGAGCATCCAAGTTTATTTCCAATCTGGTTTCATGGCTCTTCTGCTCCAGAAATTCCACAATTTTAAGCGGATTGTATTCACGAATTCCTTTTACGAGGATGGCCTCATGTTGAAAAAGAGAAAAGGAAAAATGAGCCAAAAAGTCTTCCGTGGAAAGATAGGTGTGCGTGTTTTCAGGGAAATGATGGCTGTATTCACTGATTTCAGGGCCTATTAATATGGTTTTTCCCATTCCTGCCTCTTTAACCAGAGAGCCTGCTTCGGCATAAACGTCTTCCTTTTTTCGTCCGTGAAGCCTGAGGTCCGTAAGAATGAGTGATCTTTTTTTATAACCTGGTAAAAAGTTGAGTGCCTGCAAAGCCGTGCGCAGTGAAGATAAATCAGCCGTGTATATGTCCGAAAGCAGTACGCATTGATTTATTCCGGCTTCCATCTGCAGACGCATATCTACGGGACGGAGTTTTTTGAACCGCCTGGCCACGGATTCGCTCAGCAGATTTTCTTTCAGGCAGAACACGGCGCAGTGAACGGCATTTTCTATGGATGCCTGATCTTCAAAGGGGATTTCAATTTCCCTTGTCGGCATTCCTTTTTCTGAGAGGAAGATCCGTGTATGTCCGTTTCCGGAGGATTCAGAGACAATCGTCCATGTGTTTTCAGGGTTTTCTGTGCTACCCCAGAAAAGCACATTTTTTCCGGTAGTATTCTTGTAAATCTGTTCCCTCATCCACGTCGGCTCAGCGCGAGAAATCCAATAGGTACAATGGGGAAAAAGGTTTAATTTCTCATTCAGAATGGACTCCGGTCCGGTGAAATTTTCGGCGTGTGCACTGCCTATATTTGTTAGTATTCCGCAATCTGGATTGACCAACTCTCTGGCAGAGTTCATTTCTCCGGGAGATGAAATTCCGGTTTCAATAATAGCGAGCTGATGTTGCTTTTCCAGCAAAAGGAGACTGAGCGGAATTCCCAGTGAGGAATTGTAACTTCCCGGTGTGGCGGTGATCGAAATTTCTGGTGAAAGAAGAAAATACAACCATTCTTTCACCGTGGTTTTGCCGGTACTTCCGGTAATGGCCACTAATTTACCCTGAAATTGGTTTCGGTGGATGTTCGCCAGATTTCTCAGTCCTTGCAGGGTGTCTTCCACGATAAGAAAAACGGCATCAGCAGGCGGATGTTCTGTCGGAATTCTGGAAACTAAAAAATACCGCACTCCTTTTTTGTAGGCATCGGCCCAAAAAACATGACCATCACCCGATTGGGTAATCAATGCGAGAAAGAGGGTGTCTTTTCCGTCAAGAATTTTTCGGGAGTCAAATGCGATATGCCGGATAATAATATCCTCCGAAGGCTTGGTAAGCGCTTCGTGTAGGCGGGCACCGCTGCCTTCCAGAATATATTTGAGCGATAGTGTATACATAAAAAAGCCCGGCAAATATAGCCGGGCTGAGCAAGAAAATGAACAGAATTAATTAAGCTAATTTATTCACGAATTGTTTGTTTCCTTTGTCTTCACGAATAATTTTTCCGCGCTTTGCCATACCGATTAAGGTAGAGCTGATTGCCTGCATGAATTTACGCTTATCTTCTACAGGGCCATATTGACTTATGATTCCCTCCATAACTTCATTTGTATTGAGTGCCTTACCCGACTTTTCTATAACGGAGTATATTTTTGCCGCCAAGGTTACCCCATTGGATCCTGAGGTTTTTTTGGGACCATTATTGCTTTTCGGGGCCGCTTTTTTGGCCGCTTTTGGCTTAGCCGGCACTGCTTTTTTTACTTCCGTCTTTTGCACTTTTGCGGGTTTGGCCGCCCTAGATTTAGTAGCTGTTTTTGCGGCTTTTACGACAGTTTTTTCTGCAGCTGGGGCTATGGTCGTGTTTTTCTTACCGGGTTTTCTTCCTCGCTTTTTTCCTTCTTTTTTAGGAGCTTCCGTTGAAGCGATTTTAGCCTTTGGCTTTCTGCCTCTCTTTTTAGGTTCAGAGGTAACAACCGGAGTGGCTGGAACGGCAGAAGCCGTTTTAGGTTTTCTTCCGCGTTTTCCTGGTGCAGCTTTTGATGCAGCGGAGGCAGATTTTGTTTTATTTTTTGAACCGGGCTTTCTTCCACGTTTTTTCGGAGCAATTACTTCGCCGATGGCTTCAATGGCCTGAGCTATCTTGCCTGAACCGGGCTTTCTTCCTCTCTTTTTGGGGCCTGATGCAGTATCGTTTGACCAAAGACCGGTGATGATTTCCGTTATTTCCTTGCGCTTAGAAATAATTTCTTTGATGCGGCCTTCCAGAATTTCCAACTCATCGTCAAAGTCAGAAAGTCTTTCTCTGAGACTCTTAATTACAAGTCCTGCCTGATTTTCCGAAAGATTAAAAATTTTCATTTTTTAATTGTTTAATTATGACGCGAAACTATGGAAAAATATAACATCATAACCAAATAATTACAAAAAAAATAAAAATCAATTTTAAACTGGACGACTTTTTTATTTATTCTAATGAATCAAATTTTATTTATCATAACATGTTTTCTGCCGTAATGCAGGATACTTTCACCCAATTCTTTTTAATTTGATTTAACTACTGTTTTTTCTTTGTGCACGTAACCCAGAACACTCGCGACACAAGGGTACGTAAAGATCTTTTTCTCCCAGCAAAACCAGTTTTTCTTCTGCGTTGAGCCGGTGGCTGAAATTGGCCGTGTATCCGCAGTCCATGCAAACAGCGTGTACTTTGGTGACTTCTTCCGCCATGGCCATCAGTGTGGGCATTGGACCGAAAGGAAGCCCTCTGAAATCCATATCCAGGCCTGCGGCAATCACGCGTATTCCTCCGTCCGCAAGCGCCCTGCAAACATCGGGCAAACCTGCATCAAAAAATTGTGATTCATCAATTCCGATGACATCGGCATCTCCAGCCAATAATAAAATATTCGAAGAGGAAGGAACAGGGGTTGACCTGATACGGGTATCATTATGAGAAACAACCTCTTGTTCATCGTAACGAACGTCTGTTTCCGGTTTAAATATCTCCACCTTCTGCCTGGCAATTTCCGCCCTGCGTATTCTCCTGATTAATTCTTCCGTTTTGCCGGAATACATGCTGCCGCATATAACTTCGATACGCCCCCGTCGGCCTTGAAATGTCAGGTGATTTTCAGGATACATGCATTTTTTTTTAAAGAAGGGCAAGTTTACCTAATTTTAGCATACCGGTTTCAATTCTTTTTTCGTTTTAGGAGGTAAATCGGTATTTTTTTGTTTGTTTTGAACCTATTTTACTTATGAATAAAGATAAATTTACCCATCGTATTGAAAAGCTCCTTATCTCGCTGCATAAACAGATTGTGGATATACGGGATTCGGAAAATTCCGTCCCCGCGGCAGATATGAATCAGGCTTTAGGTGATGTGCGTTCGTTGTATGAGGAGTTTATTCTGTTGAATTATTTTAACTCCCTGATTGAAGATGAAAATTCGTCGTTAACGATTGGTCCGGTGCCCAATCAGGATAAATTTTCTAATTCCGGAAAGAAAGAGAAAAGTTCTGCTGCAGTAAAAGCTCCTGAGCCGGCGTTTGTTCCGGAATCAGAACCTGGACTCCAAAATACCGTTCAGGCAGCCGACAACATACACCAACCCCCACCGGCCTCTCATGCCGATGTTATTCCGACTTTCGATAAGGAACCCTTGCCTTCCGAAAATCCCGCCATCGCCTTAGGAGAATTGAAAGAACTTACGCTGGGCGATAAGCTTCGTCTTCAAAAATTGGATGATTTGAATAAAGCCATTTCCATGGCCGATAAATTTTTGTTCATGAATGATTTGTTTAAAGGAGAGAATTCTGCCTATAAAGAAGCATTGAGTGTGTTGAATGCGATGAATAATCAGGCGGATGCCGACCGCTATCTGGCTCAATTGAGTTTACAATTCGGTTGGGTGGAAAATGCCAAAACAGAAAAGAAATTCCGGGAATTAGTATCCAGGAAAT
>JBIJBG010000164.1:0-5099 GCA_044345355.1 Flavobacteriales bacterium | reverse complement strand
AATACCTTTTAATGGTGTTGTATCCTGCATACCAGATTACGAAAGAAAGCACGAATGCAATCCCATAACTGGACACACTTTTAACAAATATGGAGGTTATACCTGATGAGTCTGCACTGAAGGAACTGAGCAGTAAGAAGGTGGTAGAAACCGGCATTTTCAGCCGGGTGAGCACCAACAATACAATCGGAGCGATAAGCTGAAGATACGAAAACTGCTCCGGAAGAGGGTATTTTTCCGGATCCAGCCTCTGATAGGATACATCCCCGTCATACACCACATAACTCACGGTAACCGTAACCAGGAAAATAATACCGGTAAACAACCAAAGCAGCCACCACTTTTTGTCCCGGTTAGATTCAATGAACGTACCGATGGTTTGGATACTGTCATTGGCTATGGCAGAATATGCGGCAAAAATAAACCCGAGCCACATGGCCAGGAATTTGTTATTTACTACTAAAGCTGAAAGGATGAGCGCAAAACCGATAAGAATAATAAATACCTTTTCATCAATCAATTTCCGCATAACATCCAGCGGAAATGCCCGTTTAGGGCCTTTTTTCAACAGTTTCCTTGCCATCTTTGCTTTTTTTACCGGAAACAAAGGTCATTTCTTTTCATCCCCGCAAAACGAATCCAATGTTAAGAAATTATTAAGCCAATCAAAAACACATATAAAATGCTCAATTACAATAATTAAAGATTTTTCTTTTAAAGAAAAGTGTACAAAACCAAAAAGGTAAAAACCATATATGGCACCAATCCGGCCGCACCCGCATAATCCTTAGCCAACCGCTGACCCAGAAACAGCGATACAAAGGAAGAAAGGCCTAAAGTCAATCCCAAAATGGGGATATGGCTTCCACAGGTCAGAAAAAGAAGAGGAATTCCAGCGAGACAAAACAAACCGGTAAGAACCTCCTGAATAGTTAAAATTGTAAGCAACAAAGGTACGGTGTTTTTAAAAGGTGATTGGGCGAAATGCCCCTTAAGCCATTCCAGATTTCCTTTCCGGTCGGCTATTTTATCTATCCCCGACTGAAGGAATAAAATAGTCATGATTAAAAGACCGAAAACCCGCAGAATCAAAATCAGGTAATCGCCATTATTGCAAGATGATAATTCACACATAATTATTTATTTATAATTAATTTATTAAACTAAAAATTTACTATTTGATTTTGATGTTTCCGAATCAACTCCAAGGTATTCGGGTCAGCGAGTTTTCCTGTTTCATCCAACAGCGATTGAAAAGAAGAAACCGGAAGCCGGTTGTGCATCACATGCACGCCTAGATGCATCAACACATCGGTCAGATGATCCATACCGCGGATATTCCCCGCTCTTCCGGTAGCCATTCCCACAAGCGCTGCCTTTTTGCCACGGAACCATTCCGGCTTCATCCCGTCTATAAAAGTTTTAAGAACACCGGGAAAGCTTCCGTTATACTCCGGTACCACAAAAACCCATTTTTCGGAAGGAAGCAGATATTCACGCGCTATTTCCTCAACGGCAGAACCTTCACCCGAAAATACGGGATTCTGAAATGCAAATTCCACAGGTAAGTCCCTGAAATCAAAATACTTAACATCTTGGTACAAAGTTTTCAACGTATCGGCATACGATTCGGCCAAAATATGAGTTCTGTTGTGTTGACGATTGGTGCAAGAAAATACCGTTATCATTGAATTCCAAATATATATACCCTTGTTTAAAACTCCGTAAGTCTTACGGGCTTTCAGGGTTGATAATTGTTTAAATTTGCCTTTCTATTTTTTGCAAAGAAACACAACATAATGGGAAAAGTTATTTCCATAGCGAATCAAAAAGGCGGAGTGGGTAAAACCACGACCGCCATAAACCTGGCTGCGGCCCTTGCCGTGCTGGAATACAAAACGTTAATCATTGATGCCGATCCTCAGGCCAATTCTACCTCCGGAATCGGCTTCGATCAACGCAACATAAAAACCAGCATTTATGACTGCATGCTGAATGATATTGCTCCGGAAGACCTTATTCTGCAGACCGGTACACCCAATTTGGATTTGCTCCCAGCGCACATGGATCTGGTAGGCGCGGAACTGGAAATGGTGGATATGCCCAACCGGGAATACCGCATGAAAAGGGCGTTGGAAACGTTTAAGGATCGCTATTCGTTTATCATTATAGACTGTTCACCCTCTTTGGGCTTGGTTACGGTAAATGCGCTGGTGGCTTCCGATTCGGTCATCATTCCGGTACAATGTGAATATTTTGCATTGGAAGGCTTGGGAAAATTGCTCAATACCATCAAAATCGTCCAATCCCGTCTTAATGAAAACCTGATCATTGAAGGTATATTATTGACCATGTTTGACAGAAGGCTTCGACTCAGCAACCAGGTGGTGGAAGACGTTCAGACCAATTTTGAAAATCTGGTTTTCGAAACCCTTATCAACCGGAATACCACCTTGGGAGAAGCGCCGAGCCACGGGGAATCTGTCATTATGTATGACATTGAATCGAAAGGAGCCCAAAACTATCTGGAGCTGGCCAGGGAGCTGCTGCAACGCAACGACATGACCAAAATAAAAAACAAGGATAAAATTATCAATACGGAAGAGGAATGAATGCAAAAAAAAGAGGATTGGGCAGAGGCTTAAGTGCCTTGCTGCAAAGTGCCGAACCGCATGAATTACTCACACCCGAAGCAGCGGAAAAAAAGCCGGCGGGTGTGGCCGCCATTCCCATAGATCTTATTAAAACCAACCCCTACCAACCCCGTACGGAGTTTGATCAGGAAGCGATTGATGAACTGGCTGAATCCATCGGTGAGTTGGGCATCATTCAGCCGATTACGGTACGCAAAACGGACGACGGAAATTACCAGCTCATTTCGGGAGAGAGACGTCTGCGTGCCTCTAAACAGGCCGGGCTGAAAGAAATTCCCGCCCACGTCCGCACCGCAGATGATCAGGGTATGTTGGAAATGGCCATCGTGGAAAACATCCAACGCGAAAACCTGAATGCCATGGAGGTTGCCCTGTCGCTCAAACGCCTTGCCGAAGAATGTAACCTTACCCAGGAGCAACTGAGTGAGCGGGTGTCCAAAAAACGCTCCACCATTACCAACTACCTCCGTCTGTTAAAACTTCCCGCCGAATTGCAGGCAGCCATCCGCGAAAATAAAATCAGCATGGGCCATGCAAAAGCGTTAATCAACGTACCTTCGGAAAAACAGCAATTGGCCCTGCTGGCACAGATTCTTAAAAATGACCTATCCGTGCGCGCGGTGGAGGAATTGGTGAAAACAGACAAAGAAACGGGCGGAACTAATCGTAAGAGCACAAAATCCGAAAACACTTCGGACGATCATTACAAATTTGCCGGACAGATTGAAAAACTGGTGGATTATTTTCAGGCGCATGTGGACATTCGCGAAGGAAAAAATGGGGAGGGACGCATCACAATTTCCTTTTCCGATGAGGCCGAGCTTCAGCGTATTTTAAGCCTTTTGGAAAAATAACTTTCCCATACGGGGTATGCGCCTTACCATAATCCATACCGCATGTACTGCAGCTGCATTATTAATCGTACTGGCAAACGTTTTGGCTCAAAATCCCGGTGAAAACAAAAAAACGCAACGCAGCGGAAAAATAATCTTATCAGACAAGGATAGTCTTGTTTCGGGATCAACGGATTCAACCTCACTGAAAAAAAACAAAAAAACGGAACGGTATCATTCCCCGGCCAAAGCCACCTGGATGTCCGCCGCACTTCCCGGTCTCGGCCAGATTTACAACAAACGATACTGGAAACCGCCTATCATTTACGCGGGTATGGCCGTTTCCATTTATTTTCTGATTGACAATCAGACCAAATTCCTGGTAGCCCGTAATTCGCTGCGTGCCCGTGAGGGAGTGCCCGGATTTGATGTGGATCCGAAATACCAATCGTATTCTGCTTCCCAAATTCAGAGTGACCGTGATTTTTTTCGGACCAACCGCGATTATTCCATCATCGGTATTACGGCGGTATACGCCCTTAATTTGGTAGATGCTGCCGTGGATGCCCACCTGAAAAGCTTTGACGTTGGCGATGACCTGAGTTTGCGCTTCAGACCATCCTGGCAATTTATTGGAGCAAATCAACCCATGGGCATTGCCATTTCGTCGGGTATCCATTTCAGACTTACATTTTAACAGCAGCTGCAAAAAATGAAAATAGGACTTTGGGGTTACGGAAAAATGGGAAAGCAGATTGAAGAAATAGCCATCCGAAAAGGCCACGAAATCTGTTGGATAATCGACATTCAACAGAAGGATTCCATAACGGATGAACTTTTGCAAAAGGCTGATGTAATCATTGAATTTACGGCTCCTCATGCCGCCCCGGATAATATTAGACGTGCAACGGATGCTGGAATTCCAGTGGTTTGCGGATCTACAGGCTGGTACGGACAACTACCCGAAATACAGGCTTATTGCCTCAGTAAAAATGGTTCCTTGTTTTATTCCTCCAACTTCAGTATAGGTGTAAATATATTCTTCAAAATCAATCAAACCTTGTCGATCTTGTTGGAAAAACACCCCGAGTACCATATTTCCATTGAAGAAATTCACCACACTCAAAAACTTGATGCTCCAAGCGGCACGGCCATCACGCTGGCTGAAAAAATAGCCGGTTCTCACAAAGGGTACACCGATTGGAAAAACGAAGGAGAAGAAAAATCAGATGCCATTCCCATTCATTCCATAAGGACGGACAACGTTCCCGGCACCCACACCCTTACCTGGAAAGGGCCGAACGACCAAATCGTGCTGACTCACGAAGCGTTTAACCGGATAGGGTTCGCTTCGGGTGCAATAGATGCCGCAGAATGGATCATCGGAAAAAAAGGAGTCTTTAACATGGAAGACCTACTCGCCTGACATCAGCCTCCGTGAAAAAGCCGGATTTTCATAAATACACGAACAGACCTAAAATAGGAGCAAATTATGTACTGAAAGTTCTGTTGGCATTCAGCATCCTCCTTTCCCTGACCTACTTGTTGTCGGAGCTTTTTTGCACATTTGTCCAACAGAATCAAACCGTTCACTAAAATCGCATACGATATG
>JBIJBG010000129.1:0-6150 GCA_044345355.1 Flavobacteriales bacterium | reverse complement strand
GTGAGGAATTTAGGAGCATACCCGATCTCACGGAGGATATCGGCCACCTCATCGCCTGCACCGCTCAGATATCCGATGCGCAAATCCGGATTGTGTTTAATACGGGCAGATTTTACGATAAGTTGGGCTTCTTTCTGTAACGTTATGTCCGGAATGTGAGGGTAAGTAATTTTTTTAAAGGAACTCGTGATTCTGGTATTCCCCATATTGAATTTTGGCATTAATGTGCCTGAATCGCCTTTGATTTGAAAAGTAAAATCCAACTCTGAATTTTTTCCTTTCAGGGTAATTTCCGCAGACTCGGGTATAACAGACAGATTCCCGCTGATATCAAAAGTAAGAATTCCCTTTTTTTCGCGTCCGGAATGAGACAGCAGTGTTATTGAAGCGGATTTTTGTTCCCCTGTTTTCAACAGGATCAATTCTTTTTTCGGGGTTACGGATACCTCGGGAACCACTGTTACGGGAATATACGATTCGCCTTTTTCGGGGTCGGTGTATTTGTGTACCGGGGGAATTTCAACGGTTACGGGGTCTGTATTTTCTCCTATAAAAAGTTCCGCGAAAAAACGAATCGGAAAGATACTCCAAGGCCTGACTGCATTTGCCGGAGAACCGGCTTGAAGCATGCCTTTTTCCGGTTTTTTTTCTGCCCAAAAAGGATGGGTGAGGGGCAAATCATGAGGGGCAATAAAGTCACATGGAATGGTTTTTATTTTGTTATATTCAAGGGATATATTTTCGGCAATAATTTCTTTGTTTCGGAATATCCGACCGATACGAACAGGAATTTCACTGCGGGTAATGAGTTCTATTTTGCCCGTTACGCTGTCGCCTGGTAAGATTTCGGCATGCTGTAAAAGCGCCTCTGCAAACCATCCCAGGCATGCTGAAATCAGCTCCTCCGTATTGTTCAACTTATTATTTCGCCAATAGGAGGGAGGCAGTTTTTTTAATTCACTGCGTAATTCCATCAGCAGCGGAACGGAGGTTTCCGGTTTTTCCGGATTCCATTGGGTCTGTATTTTTTTGTGTACCGCTTCCGCCCGTTGCGAACCGGGTAGGCGGCTCCATCCGGTCTCTATACCTTCAGCGAGATCCTGATTTTTTTCCGTGAGTGAAACGGACTCTCCTGCCAGGTGTTTCAGGTATTCCATCTCCCCGCCCCGTTGCCTGGCCGAACCGAATCCCTGCGAACGATGACAGCTTCGGCTTTCCGCCGCAATTTCGCCCACGCTCTGCCCCAGCAGGGGAAGGTATTGTCCCAGATCCAGTTTTAGCAGCCCGGTTTTATCATAATCCTTGCTGCCGTAAAAAAACCAGCTGGTATTCCATAAAATGCGTTTGGCCTGCCAAACTTCGGTTTCGCGCAGCTGTTCAGGAAACCGGTCGGGGTCGGCGGCTGCACGAAAGGCATCTAACGCAATTTGCGCACTGCCGGTATGATGTCCGTGGGTGGCACCCGGTTCGGGCGAAAAGCGGGTGATGATGATGTCAGGTTTGAGCGTGCGGATCAGCCATACCGTTTCTTCCAAAATTGTTTCCCGATTCCAAACCGAAAAAGTTTCTTCCGGGTTTTTGGAATATCCAAAATCATAGGCGGATGAAAAGTATTGTTCCGCGCCGTCGTGATGGCGGGCCTCCAAAAGTTCCTGTGTGCGCACGCAGCCCAGTTCAATTCCCTGTTCGCTTCCTATGAGGTTTTGACCTCCGTCTCCGCGGGTAAGGGAAAGATAGGCGGTGCGAAATCCATTGTAGCGTGAGAGCCAGGTAAGCATGCGTGTATTTTCATCATCGGGGTGGGCCGCCACATACAATACTGAAACAAACGAACCGAGGTGATTGATCTGATTGCGGATTTCACCGGAATGGGCAGTTCGTGTGCGTGGCGGTTGTGCATGGAGCCACTTATGATTGCCGACTATCCATATACCCAGCAGAACAATTAAAATGCGGATACCCGTTTTCTTTTTTGTCATACTGCGAAGATAAACATTCACGTTGCGCCTGTGTTTAATTTTCTGCCATTACATCCTGTTTTTCGGGGTCATATCATTTTATTTTTCGAATTTTGTAAGGTATAACGCGTATGTATTCTAATAGTCTGTTGGAGAATGCCGTTCGGAAGGCAATGGAAGGTTCCTATGAGGAGGCCGAAACAATGTTTGTGCTGCTTGCCGCTCAGGAACCTTCACTCCGTCCGCCTATTTTTTGTGAAAGAGCCAGAATGGAAGTGCGCAGAGGGAATACCGCCCGGGCACTTGAACTCATTGATCTGGCGGACGAACTCGCGCCAGATTCCGCTGAAATTATTTTTGAAAAGGGAGTGATTCTTTTTCATGCGGGTAAAAAAGGGTTGGCACTGCTGTGTATGGACAGGGCCGTAGGGCTTGAACCCGAAAATCCATACCGATATGCCGGTAGAGCCTACATCCGCGATGGCCTGGGTGACATTCACGGAGCCATTGCCGATTATGAAACGGCACTTCGTTTAGATCCCGATGACTCCGTTTCGCATAACAACCTGGGGATGCTTCAGGAGAAATTGGGATGGAAAGAAAAAGCCGACCGCCACTATCGGCAGGCCGACCGCCTGTCTGACGACCAGGAGTTGTTTTCATTTTTCATAGACGGCAAGAAGCAGAGTGAGAGTGAGAAGCAGAGTGAGGGTGAGAGGGAGAAACATAGTGAGAGTGAGAGCGGGACGGAGAAACATAGTGAGAGCGGGAGTGAGAATGGGGATTTGGGGATGTTTTCCGTGATGAAAAAGGTATTTACCGATGAGGACATCCGTCGTGATTTTTTTCAGTTTATGAAAGGCGGTTTCGGGTTTAAAAAAAATAACAGAAACAAATTTTGAAAAATCAGGCCATACGCAGAATTCTGGTCATCGCCGTATTTGCCATTGCCGGGCTGATCTGGATGCAGGTCAGTTTCATCAACAAATCGTTTGAACTTAACCAGAATCAGTTTAACGACAAGGTGAGCCTTGCCCTGGTGGGTGTAGCCGAACAGGTGAATAAAAACAAACGTGACAGTACTTCTTCCATTGAAGCCGTAGAGCAGGTGACGGAAGAGTATTTTACGGTGAATGTAAACGATACCATAAATCACCGTTTTTTGGAAAACCTGTTGCAGCTGGAATTTTCCAAATTTGGCATTGAGGCGGAATATCAATACGTTTTGTACGATTGTTTTGAGGATTCCATTATTTGGAGAGGGTATTCCAACGTGCCGGGAGAGGAAGGGCTATTTACGGTTAACCGGTCACTACCCCCCGATTTACTACCCCGTGACAGTCATAAAGTAGGCGTTTATTTTCCCTGGAAGAAACAGTATATTTTTTCCCAGATGCGCATTTTTGTGCTTTCCGGACTCGGTTTGTTTGTCATCATCTGTTTTTTCATTTACATCCTTTATGTGATTCTGAAACAGAAAAAACTCTCTGAGGTAAAAACCGATTTTATCAATAACATGACCCATGAGTTTAAAACTCCCATCAGTACGATCATGCTTTCGTCCGAAACCCTCCTGAAGCCAAACATTGAAGAAAATCCGGAGCGTATCCGCCGGTATGCGCGAATTATAAAGGATGAGGGACAGCGGTTGCGCAGTCACGTAGATAAAATTTTGGAAATCGCCGTTTTGGATGCGGAAACGCCAAAATTCAAATCGGAACCCGTGGATATTCATGCGCTTATTCTTCGTGAAGCCGAAATCATCCGAGTGAAAATTGAAGAGCGTTCGGGTAGTTTTACATCCGACCTGAAGGCGGAAAAGTACACGGTGAAAGGGGATCCTGACCATTTAGGGAATATTATTTTTAACTTGCTCGGAAATGCCCTAAAATACACCGAAGGCTCTCCTCATATCCTCATCCGTACGCGAAATGAGAAGGGGAAATTGGTGATTTCGTTTACCGACAACGGCATCGGTATTCCGTCCCGTTTTAAGAAGTATATTTTCAAGAAATTTTTTCGGGTGAGCACGGGAAATGTACACAACGTAAAGGGTTTCGGACTGGGGTTGTATTACGTCAATAAAATCGTAAAAAGCCACAGGGGTAAAATTTTGGTAGAGAGCGAGCCCGGGAGGGGAAGTACCTTTTCTATTTTTCTTCCCGTGCTTAATTAATAATGATCTGCAATTATGGATAAAAAGGAGATACGCATTTTACTTGCCGAGGATGACCTGAATTTGGGTTTCGTCATCAAAGATCTGCTTGAAGACGAAGGATATGATGTGAAGTTATGCAGTGACGGGGTATGTACTTTACAAGCTTTCCATGAAGAGCCTTTTGATCTTTGTCTGCTGGATGTGATGATGCCATTGAAGGACGGTTTTGCCGTGGCTGAACATATCCGTAAAACAGACCCCGAAATGCCCTTCATTTTTCTTACTGCCAAGGGACTTACCGAGGATAAGGTAAAAGGATTGAGCCTGGGTGCTGATGATTACATCACCAAGCCCTTTGAAAATACCGAATTTTTGTTGCGCATTGAGAATGTGCTACGCCGAACGGGAAAAAGAATACAACGCAAAGAACCTGACGTGTTCTTTATAGGAAAATACACGCTGGACAGTAAGAATCTTACGTTGACCGATGCCGCCGGGCCCGTTCAAAAACTCACGGCCAAAGAGGCGAAAATTCTGCGGCTGCTCTGCCTGAATTGCAACGCCGTGGTAGAGCGGGATGTGCTCCTCAATTCCGTGTGGGGGAAAGACGATTATTTTACGGGCCGGAGCATGGATGTGTTCATCACTAAACTCAGAAAATACCTGAAGGATGATCAGTCGGTAAACATTTTGAATATACACGGAGTAGGCTTCAAGTTGGAAATCGTTTGAAGTACTTACATTTACCGCAGTTTCTCAATCTATGAAAAAAGCATTGGTTACCGGTATTACCGGACAGGACGGCGCCTATTTGGCCGAATTGCTTCTGAATAAAGGCTACGAAGTTCATGGAATCAAGCGTAGAAGTTCTTTGTTCAATACCGATCGTATCGATCATCTATACCGTGATCCCCACGAAAGTAACGTGCGGTTCAAGCTCCACTACGGCGACTTGAGCGACAGCATGAATCTCACGCGTATTATTCAGGAGGTACAGCCTGATGAAATTTACAATCTGGGCGCCATGAGCCATGTGAAGGTGAGTTTTGACACGCCGGAATATACGGCCAACGTGGACGGAATTGGGACATTACGAATTCTGGAAGCGGTCCGGTTGCTGGGCCTTACTGAAAAAACACGTATTTATCAGGCATCCACTTCGGAGTTGTATGGACTTGTGCAGGAAATTCCCCAGTCTGAACGTACCCCGTTTTATCCCCGGTCTCCCTATGCCTGCGCCAAATTATACGGATATTGGATTACCGTAAATTATCGCGAGGCTTATGGCATGTATGCCGTGAACGGAATCCTATTTAACCATGAATCTCCCTTGCGTGGGGAAACGTTTGTTACCCGGAAAATTACCCGCGGTGCAGCTAAAATAGCTCTCGGTCTGCAGGATTCGGTTTATCTGGGGAATCTTAGTGCTCAGCGCGATTGGGGCCATGCCAGGGATTATGTGGAGGCCATGTACCTCATGCTGCAGCAGGATACTCCGGAAGATTTTGTGATTGCCACCGGAATCACCACTACCGTACGTGATTTTTGCCGGATGACTTTTGCCGAAATGGGCATTGAATTGGAGTTTATCGGAGAGGGTGAGGAAGAGCAGGGAATCGTGAAAAAATGCGATAATCCGGAATTTCAACTTCCCGCCGGAAAAGCGGTCATTAAGGTGGATAAAAATTACTTCCGTCCTACCGAGGTAGATTTGCTTATCGGAAATCCGGCGAAAGCCCACGAAAAGTTGGGTTGGCTGCCCCAATACGATTTGAAATCGTTGGTGAAGGATATGATCTGGGCCGACCTGAAATTATTCCGCAGGGATGAATATCTGCTCAAAGGAGGGCATAACGTGCTGAACTACCACGAATGACGGCCATGGAAAAACACCATAAAGTGTATGTGGCCGGGCATCGGGGGATGGTCGGTTCTGCCCTTGTCAGGAATCTGGAGGCTAAGGGTTTCTCAGATATTATTTTTAGAAACTCGTCCCAACTGGATTTGAGGAATCAGGCTTCTGTAGAGGCATTT
>JBIJBG010000128.1:0-6173 GCA_044345355.1 Flavobacteriales bacterium | reverse complement strand
TACGGACTGGATAAATCAAACCCATTCTCGGTGTCACAGCATACCGACCATCCCATCAGCCTGTACGCCGCATCCAAAAAGAGCAATGAAATGATGGCACACGTTTACAGCCACCTATTCGACCTGCCTACCACGGGTTTGCGGTTTTTTACGGTTTACGGCCCCTGGGGACGGCCCGACATGGCGCTTTTCCTTTTTACGAAAGCCATTTTAGAAAACAAACCCATCGACGTGTACAATCAGGGAAATATGCTGCGCGATTTCACCTATGTGGACGATATCGTGGAAGGGATTTTCCACACGGCCAAAAAACCGGCCGAACCCTCCCCTGTATTTGACCCCCTACTTCCCGATCCGGGTATTTCCTCAGCGCCTTACCGACTTTACAATATCGGAAACAACTCACCCGTGCGGCTGATGGATTTTATAGAGGCCATAGAAGAAAAGTTGGGCAGAAAGGCAGAGAAAAACTTATTGCCCATTCAGCCGGGTGACGTACCCGAAACCTATGCCGATGTGAGCGCCCTGGAGCGCGATTTCGGATACCGTCCCAAAACCACCGTAAAAGAGGGTATTTCCCGCTTTGTGGATTGGTATCGGGAGTTTTATGGCTTGTAACCCGTCTCTCCGCTTAACAATTACTGAACCCTATCCAAACACAGGCTTTACAAAAAAGAAAAAGACGTATTCGCCATTTTATTTATAAATAATTGATATTCAATTGTATAATTTGCCACTTAACATATAGTTAATGTTAGTAATGTTATAATAACCATGTAGTGTTTTGAATTTAACTTTTAGGTAACATGGGGCGTTTTTGCCTGTGGTACTTTTGAACCGAAATCACGACATAAAATTTTATCTTATTCACAAACAGCGGATTATTTTGATCCGTAGGATTAATATTGCCTTAACAAAATCAAAAAATGCTTATGAAAAGAAAGTTTCTCTTTTATTTTTTTCTTTTTCTGAGCTTATCCGCGGCGGCACAACGAAATGTGAAAAAAAAGAACGAAAAAGACACGGTTACCACAGACGAATCAGGGAAAACATCACAGGCAAAAGAATGGTTTAAACAGATATCGATACGGGGCTACATGCAGATAAGGTATAACCGCCTTTTAGAAACCAACCCCCAATTAAGATGCGAGCAATGCGACAGATCCTGGGGCGATGGGGGCGGAATTTCCATTCGACGCATGCGCATTATATTCTTTGGCAAATTGCATAAACAGATTTTCTTTTACATCCAGCCTGATTTTGCAAGCAGCGCAGGCAGTTCAGCCATTAATTTTGCCCAGCTCAGAGATGCATACGTTGATGTAGGCCTGGATCAAAAAAGTGAATTTCGTTTCCGAATCGGACAAAGCAAGGTTCCCTTCGGGTTTGAAAACATGCAGTCCAGTCAAAACCGGCTTCCTTTAGACCGGGCCGATGCGTTAAACAGCGCCGTGAGTAATGAACGGGACTTAGGTGTATTTTTTTACTGGGCACCTGAACGGATACGAAAAAAATTCAGCTCCCTGGTAAATGAAGGGCTCAAAGGAAGCGGAGACTATGGCATGGCAGGCTTGGGAGTTTATAACGGACAAACCGCCAACCAGCCGAGTTTCAACAAAGGAGTTCATATCGTAGGGCGCTTTACCTATCCTTTTGACGTAAAATCACAAACGATAGAAGTGTCCATTCAGGGATACACCGGAAAATATCAATTAGACCCCACGCGCATTTCCCAGGGCACGAAATTCCGGCCTGATTTGCTTTACGGAGATCATCGGGTAGCGGGCACATTCGTGCTCTATCCCAAACCCTTCGGCATAATGGCGGAGTATAACGTAGGCAGAGGCCCGCAATTTAACCGCCATACGGACAGCATTGAAACCCGACTGCTTCACGGAGGCTACGTAACTTTGAGTTATATGCAAAAAATAAAAAGCCATTTCCTGATTCCGTTTGCCAGAGCCCAGTTTTATCAAGGCGGCAAAAAACACGAGTTAGATGCAAGAAGTCACTGGGTAAACGAATACGAATTGGGGATAGAATGGCAGCCCATAAAGTACTTCGAGTTTGTAGCCATGTACACCTATTCCAAAAGAAGATTTGAAGACTTCAAAACTCAGGAGAACTTTCAGGAAGGAGGTCTGTTAAGACTTCAGGCGCAATTAAACTTCTGAATTTAACATCAGGTTAATACAGTTAACTGTATGGTAACCCTGCGCGGTGGGTAAGTTAACGCACGATTAACAAACGGCCCTGCCCGCCGGGATACCTTTGTGGCAGTTATAATTACCATGAAATTACATCGTTTATTTTCGTCAGCTCTTATCCTGTTTTTCGCTTGGTTGGGTGCATCTGCCCAAACAGGGAAAATCTCGGGTAAAATTTTAGAACCATCCGGGCAGACCGTTATCGGTGCCACCGTACTGGTAAAAGGCACCACCAAAGGAACGGCCACCGATTTCGACGGTTTTTATTCCTTATCACTGGAACCGGGAAAATACGACATCCAAATTTCATCCATTGCTTTTGAAACCAAATTGTTCACCGGAGTGGAGGTAAAAGCAGGACAAACCACCACACTCAACACCACACTGGCCATGGCCGATAAAACCCTGGGCGAAGTGGTGATCGAAGCCGAGTCGGAAAAAGGATCGGTTTCCGCTATCGTGCTGGAACAAAAAAACTCCGTAGTCCTGTTTGACGGATTCAGCAGCGAACAAATCAAAAAAACGCCCGACCGCACCACTGCCGACGTACTCCGTCGGGTGAGCGGTGCCACCATACAGGACAATTCATTCGTGGTGGTGCGTGGCCTGCCGGATCGCTACAACGCGGTATTCATCAATAATGCCCCGCTGCCGAGCTCTGAACCCGACCGCAAAGCGTTCGCATTCGATATTTTCCCGGCTTCATTTCTGAGCGATATTAAAGTAATCAAAACCGCCATGCCCTCTTTATCGGGAGAATTCGCGGGTGGACTGATTCAAATAAAAACAAAAGACATTCCTGAAAGCAACTTCTATTCAGGCTCTTTCAGCGTAGGGTACAACACCATCACCACCGGGCGAGATTTTTACAGAGGGCGCGGAGGAAAGTTTGATTTCTTAGGCGTGGATGACGGCACACGTGCTTTGCCCGCAGATTTTCCATCCGTGGAGACGTTTAACGATCCTTCCCTTACAAAACCCGAGCGGCTGGAGTACTCTAAACTGTTCAACAACAACTGGACCCTAACCAACAAAAATGCCTTGCCCAACTTCAACGGCCAATTCAGCATGGGGCACAAACTCAATTTTATTCCCAAAGCCAAAAGAGAGAATTCCCGAAACAAAAGTGAATTGGGCAGTGTGCTCGCCCTGACTTACATGAATAACAACACCTACACGGACAGAAAAAGATTTGACTATGCGGGAGTTAATAATCTGGAGTTGGATTTTTCGGACAAATCATACGTGCGCAACATAATGACGGGAGGAATCTGGAACCTTTCTTATTTAAACTCGAAAGAAAACGGATCCATGCATCGTATTTCACTTAAAAACCTTTTCAACATAAACACCTCAGATCAAACCATCCTGCGCGAAGGTTTCCGCTATGATCAGGGGCAGGGAATCCGCTCTTACCTCTCCATGTACACCCAAAACCGACTTTTCAGCTCCCAGCTTATGGGAGAACATTTTATCCCGAAAGGAAAAATAAAAATCGAATGGAACTTCGGTTATAACAACTTGCGCCGTGACATTCCCGATTACAGGCAGTTGACCTACAAAAGAAACCTGGACGATACTGCCGTGGTTTGGGCGGTACCGTTCGGCACCCAACCCTCATTCAATGACGTAAACGGACGATTCTACTCCACCATGAACGACAATATCTATTCCGGTTCCGTGGACATGGGCATCCCTTTCATCACCGGCCCCGTAAGGCACGAAGTAAAAGTAGGCGGTTTCTGGCAATACAAAAACAGAGACTTTCAGGCCCGCACATTTTCTTACGTAAAATACCAATCTTCACAGTTTGATAATGCATTAGTTTTCCAAGGTATAGACAGTATTTTTGATGTCCGCAATTTTGACCAGAGCGGTTTCCTTATTCGGGAAGCCTCGAGAAAATCGGACTCATACACCGCGAACAGCTCTATTTATGCAGGTTACCTTCAATATGAATTGTCTGCATTGGAAAACCGCCTGAAAATAATTTTAGGACCGCGTTTTGAGTACTGGAACCAAAATTTAGCCTCTTTTACCGTGGCCGATGAATCACCGGTAAATGTAAACTTAGGCAAGTTAGACATTTTACCTTCCATAAACATCATCGGCGGAATCAGCGAAAAAATGAACCTGCGGGCGGCCGCCTCCCAAACCATCTGCCGCCCCGAAGCCAGAGAATTGGCGCCCTTCCAATTTTATGACTACAGCGTATTTTTATTGGTAGAAGGCAATCCGAATCTGCAACGCACCAAAATCACCAATCTGGACTTAAGGTACGAATTTTACCCGGCATCGGGCCAGGTGCTTTCAGCCACCGTATTCGGAAAATACTTTGAAAACCCGATTGAGAAAAAATTGGAAAATGCCGGATCATTTAACCTCATGCGTTACATCAACGCACCTTCTGCCTATACCTACGGAGCTGAGCTGGAATATAGGGTAAGTTTAGGTACTTTTTACAAATGGTTCCGCGGTAAAACGGCCGAAAAAGGATTCTTTCACGGATTTTATCTTTTTGGCAACGTGGCCCTCATTAAATCCGAAGTCAATCTTTCGGGTGTCGTGGGAACGGAAGGAAGCAGGCCATTGCAGGGACAGTCTCCCTACATCATCAATGCAGGCGTACAATACAACGACAGCAAATACGATTTCGGAGTGAGCATTGCCTACAACCGAATAGGCCAACGTATTGTAAGCATCGGATTTGACACTTACCCTTCCTTTTGGGAAACTCCCCGAAACGTATTGGATATTCAGCTTACCAAAACATTCCTGAAAAAACTGGAGCTTAAACTGAATGCCCGCGATATTTTGGCCAATCCCACCATCTGGTATCAGAACAACGACCAAAAAACGAGTTTCGGTGAGGGAGACAATGAAATTCTCCGGATTGTGCCGGGAGCCACCTATTCATTCTCTATCGGCTTTAATTTATAGGACCCATAAAACAACAGGAAAAGCCCGCCTCCACGGTGGGCTTTTTTTTGAGCAGGCCTAACATCAACTTAACGCACCGGCAGGCAGGATTAATGAATACTTAACACTTCCTTTCTTTTAAACTAATAAGTAAGGGCGAACATTGTACCATAATAATACAGTCATGAAAAAAACATTACTTATCGGAATGATTGCTTTGTCCGGCTTGATGGCCAAAGCACAAACCGCTTTCTTTGAAAGCGTGCCCTACAAAGGAGCTTTTGCTCCGCAACCCGCCACACCATGGACTGCCGGCTGGGCCAATTTTGACCCGCAGAATGCCGTATATCCGGCAACCACGGTAACGGTTCCCGGTGGAGACATCACCAGCAACACCACATGGACGGCGAACAACGTGTATCTGTTGGACGACGGCTATGTGTACGTAACCAACGGAGCTACCCTTACCATTGAACCGGGCACCGTAATCCGCGGGCAGGGTAAAGGAACCCTGATTATTTGTCGGGGAGCAAAAATAAACGCCCAGGGAACTGCTGCCAATCCGATTGTATTTACATCAAATCAGGCAGTCGGCGCTCGCGACTACGGGGATTGGGGCGGAATCGTGATGTTGGGCTCTGCCAGACACAATATTTCAACAGGGCCTGATGCTCCCGCTGAAGGCGGTATTGCCAAACCCCTGCCCAGCGGCGACGGACGGCACGGCGGTACAAACGACGATGATAACTCAGGTGTATTATCCTTTGTACGCATTGAATTTTGCGGTATTCCGCTTACCACAGCTTCAAACTCAGAAATTAACGGGCTGACAATGTATTCTTTAGGTAATCAAACCAAAATAGACCATATCCAAATCTCCTACAGCGGTGATGATGCCTTTGAATGGTTCGGCGGTACCGTTGACTGTAAATATTTAGTTGCTTACAAAACGTGGGACGACGATTTTGATACCGACAATGGATATCGCGGTCGCGTGCAGTTCGGAGTGGCTTTCCGCGATTCCCAATATGCAGACCAGTCCGGTTG
>JBIJBG010000125.1:0-6200 GCA_044345355.1 Flavobacteriales bacterium | reverse complement strand
CAACATCCCTGCCCCTGCGGGGCGGGATTTTTTTATTTCCCCAAAATGCCCAGGCAAGCTTGACATTTTGGGGAAATAAAAAATCCATCTCGCCTTGGCGAGATGGATTTTGATGAGGTGCCGAGCGGATTCGAACCGCTGTAGCAGGTTTTGCAGACCTGAGCCTAGCCGCTCGGCCACGGCACCGAAAGCGGACTGCAAAAATAGAAAAATTTCACAATTAAGGACTAGGATGATTTTGGCCCAGGAGACTCTGTGACGGCCTCAGTTACGATTTATCTGAAAAGAAATAAGGCAATCTTTGCATAGACAGTCAAGGTAATTCATCCGCAAGAACTTCAGCGTTGCCCTGTCCAAAGCCAACTTCTCACACCAACACCCTTCAGCCTCGTCGCAATGAAAACCTTCGCTACAACGCGGACAAACCCGGTTGTTCTCTTTTTCAGCTTTTCTTTTTTCTTCTTCGTGCATGACCTGATTCCAACTCTATGGAAATACCTTCCACCGACTGACTCACAGGCGGATTTAATTTCGTAACCTTTACCTTAAGATGCGAAATTCGGGGGAAGTTTTTCTCAAGTTGAATAACCAAGTCTCGGGTAATTTGTTCAAGAAGACGGCATTTTTTATGGAAAACCTCCGCCACAAGAGCGCAGACGGATGCATAATCCACCGCATCTGACAGCTCATCCGAAACAGCAGCCGAATCGAATGGCGCAGAATAGGAAATATCGATTAAAAAATCATTCCCTTTTACACGCTCCTCTTCAAACCAACCTATAGGGGCATGAATCCGAAGACCGGAAATATGGTATCTGGCTAAAACGGCCATATCATTGGTCGGCGGCCATAGACTGAAGACCCCTTTCCATTCGTATGAACACTTCATCACGTCCCAAAAGTGAGCATATATCAAAAATACCGGGACCTGCAGCTTCGCCGGTAAGAAGCACCCGGAATACAGGCATTACGGCACCGAAGCCGACTTTATTATCTTCAAGCCAAGTTTTCACGCGGGACTCCAAATCGGCTGAATCAAATGCAGCGGACGCGCCCAATACCTCCAGAATGGAACGGATCTGGCCGGCCGTTTCCTGCTTCCATTTTTTGGCAATCGTGCTTTCATCATACTTCTCAGGTGCCTGAAACAGATATCGGCCCTCAGAAACGATATCCCTGATAAAAGTGGCCCGCTCCTTCATCAGGCGGGACGCTCCTTCCAGATACTCAATACACACGTCGTATCCCTCTGCATCGGCATAGGGCTTTACCATCTCCGCCAGTTCTCCATCAGGTTTTTGTTTCAGGTATTCACGGTTAAACCATTTCGCCTTTTCAAAATCGAATTTGGCACCGGCTTTGGAAACCTTTTCCAGAGAGAATTCCCGCACCAGTTCGTCCAACGAAAACAATTCCTGGTTGTCGGAGGGATGCCAGCCGAGTAACGCGAGAATGTTGAGGACAGCCTCTTTAAAATAACCCGATTCGCGGTAACCGGAACTGAGTTCCCTGGAAAACGGATCTTTCCACTGCAGCGGGAATACGGGAAAGCCAAGGCGGTCTCCGTCACGCTTGCTGAGCTTTCCGTTTCCGTCGGGCTTCAGAATCAGCGGTAAATGGGCAAATTTGGGCATCGCCTCTTCCCAACCCAAAAATCGATACAACAATACATGGGTAGGTGCAGATGGCAACCATTCTTCCCCGCGGATGACATGGGTGATTTTCATCAGATAATCATCCACGATATTGGCCATATGATAAGTGGGCATACCATCGCTTTTGAAAAGCACCTTATCGTCCAGCGTATTGGTGTTCACCACCACCACGCCCCGAACAATATCTTCCAGGCGCACTTCTTCATTGCGCGGTATTTTGATGCGCACCACGTACGGATCTCCCGAGTCCAGGCGCCGCCTTACTTCATCGGCAGGCAAGGTGAGCGAATTCTTCATGCTGTTGCGGGTGATGAAATTGTACGAAGGCGAAGTGGAACCCGCCTTCTGCAGGTTTTCGCGCATCACCTCCAATTCTTCGGGCGTATCAAAGGCATAATAAGCATGCCCCGCCTCCAAAAGTTGATCCACATAGCGGCGGTAAATCGGCTTTCGCTCACTTTGGCGGTAAGGCGCATAGTCACCCTCTAAGCCGGGACCTTCATCGTACATAATGCCGAGCCATTTCAGCGACTCGGTGATATATTCTTCGGCACCGGGAACAAACCGGGTTTGGTCAGTATCCTCAATGCGCAAAAGAAAATCGCCCCCATGCTGTCGCGCAAATAAATAATTGTACAATGCCGTACGCACACCACCCAAATGCAGTGGCCCCGTAGGACTTGGAGCAAAACGTACCCGAACTTTTTTTTCACTCATGAACCAGACAAATAAGGTACAAAAGTAGGCAATTGCCCGATACGTTCCTTTGTACAGAACGACTGAAATTTCATAGCTTTACGCGTAATTATTTTCAAAAATCAAGTCATCCAATGAAGGTGGTAATAAAAAGAATGATACTTTTTGCCTTTTCGGCTTTGGCTTCCCTTGTGATTTATGCACAGGACATTTACACGAGTTTTCAGCTTCAGGAATATCCGGTGGAGTTCAGGCATCTGCAGGATTATCGTGTGAACCGGGTGGGCAACATGAGCTACATCATCACCAACGGTGTGACCGAATTTTATCTGAAAGGGTATAACCTGAGCAACCGCTTCAATGCAGACAGCCTGCAACGGCTTTTTGAAAAAGACCTGTACAATGATAAAGACATTGTGAATCTTCAGATGCGCGAAAAAGGAAGAGGGGCTCTGGGTGCACATGCTGCCGACAGGCTGGTGCTTGAATTTTACAGCGGAGAAAGGCTGTATAAGGTCATCGCCTTTATGGTGTACTTTCACATCAACCACGAGTACAATTCCCTATTGTTCTTTTTCGATATGGATTCTAAAAGTTCGATTTCTTACGAAGATGTATTGATAAACATGGGCCAGACGGTGAAATGGGCTGAAAACATTCCCTTCAAAACCGCTCAGGACGAAGGCACGGAGATGCGTTTTGAGATGCCAGTTTTTTGGCGGGTAAATGCCATTTCAGAAGGTGACAGGAAAGGCTTTTTGATTGATGACGGAAAAGCCCGCATACGCTATCAGATCATGCCGGCGGCCGATTCCTCCGGGGCACCTGTTTCTGCGCTGAAAGAACGGGATGCCCTGAAAGTGAATCCGGGTACATTTAAGGAGTCGAAATTCAAGGCAGGCAAAACCAAGCTTCCCGCAAAAGAAACAGGCGGGCTGCTTACGGGAACCTACAAAGAAGATGTGAACGGACTGCTCCGGCCCACCCTGTTCAACCGCGATTATTACCAGCGGATAATGGAAGGAAAACTTGTGGAAATCCAGATTACGGCAGAGTCTCCGTCGGCAGATGCGGCGCACTATGCTCCATTACAAAAGCGGGTACTCGACTCATTTGCCATTCCGGGAACCATTTACTTACCCCCGAAGAAAAAGAAAAAATAAACCCTCAGGGATTTTCTTTCAGATACTGCTCACAGGCGGTAATTACCCGTTCGCGAAAAAAAGGCTCATTGACGTAAGGTCCGCCCGTTGTCCCGTCCGCCCATTCGGTCAGATTAATTTCCCAGTTGAGAACGGGCCTTTGAACATAATGGCGAATATAATGCGGCGGGTTCAGTGCCAATTCATCCGAAACGGAAATTGTAATGTGTTGAATTCTGAAGGAATACATATTCCATGAAAGTACGCCCGGCCACCAACCCACAAAATGGAGAGCCGGCAGAATCAAGGCTATCGTTGCAGGCACTTTCAGTGCGTGGGAATGCGTCTGAACCTCAGAATTAAACTTGGCGGAAAGAAGCGCATGCAAGGCCAGAAGCACCATATTCCAGGGAATCATGGTCCTGTTCCAATCACACAAAAGGAGAAAGGCCAAAATCCCTGCATGCAGCACAATGCCAACCACACGGCGCAAAACTGATTTAGAGGAAAGGCAGAGAATACCGAGCGAAATTTCAAGCAGGGGAATACTTCCCGATACGACGAGCAGAACCTGTTTGGGAAAATCCTTTCCGAAAAAACGCGTTTCCAGAAACCAGGCCGTGTTCTTCACAAAAGCCCAATTCAGCTTATGTATGCCCGTCCACAGGTAAATACCGGCCAAAATCAACAAGAACCCGTTGTACACCTGTTCGCGTGTTTTAGCCAAACCCAACGTAAGCAGGCACAACCAGACAAAAAACAAATCGGGTCTGATCATATTCAGATTGGTTACAAACAAAGCAGGAGTAATCGTAAAAAGGAAAACAACGGCCGCTTTTTTCCTGCGGAAATACAGCAACCAAAGGGGAGGAACCAGCCCCAGAACGGGAAAGCGGTAGGGAAGGGAATTTTCTACCAGCGCCACGACAGGAAAAAACGGATCGGAAACGGCAACCCAAACCACTGCCCCCAAACTAAGTGAGATGCAGAGAAAAAGATAAAACCTACACGACTGAAAAACGGGATGAATCATTCGAAATCATTAAGCTGAAGCCATGGCCAAACCGATATCCTCCGCCAATTTCTCCACCTCTGATTCAGGCGTATTAAACGAACACATAAACCGGGCTACATGGTTTTTCTCATCAAAAATGTAGAAGAAGTGTTTTTCCCGCAACTTAGCAATCACGGAGGGAGGCAGCTGCACGAATACACCGTTGGCCTGCACGGGATGATACAGGTGAGTTCCGGGAATCGTGCGGATTCCATCAGCCAGCTTTTTCGCCATGGTGTTTGCATGCAAAGCATTTCTGTGCCAGACATTTTCTTTCAGATAGGCCGTAAACTGAGCAGAAATATACCTCATTTTACTGGCCAACTGCATGCTTTGCTTTCGTAAAAACTTAGCCTTTCGGGCCAACTCCGGATTAAAAAACAAGACCGCTTCACCATACATCAGGCCATTTTTAGTTCCCCCGAAAGACACCACATCCACTCCCGCATCGCGGGTAAATTGCCTGAAAGATAAACCGAGAGATACGGCGGCATTGGCTATGCGGGCACCGTCCATATGCAGATACATCCCGTTTTTGTGGGCAAAGGCGGCCAAATTGCTGATTTCCTCAACGGAATAAAGCGTTCCGAACTCGGTAGCCTGCGTAATGGAAACAACTTTCGGCTGCACCCGGTGTTCATCATCGAGGTTGGCCAACGTGTAGGTGAGCATTTCCGGATTCAGCCTGGCGTCTGAGGCAAAAAAATCCCAGAGTTTGCTGCCGGTAAATTTTTCCGGAGCACCGCATTCATCCTCGTTAATGTGCGCGGCTTCGGTGCACAGGATGGCGTGATGGGAATCGGAAATACAGGAAAGGCTGAGTACATTGGCTCCTGTGCCGTTGAACACAAAAAATACCTGTACGTCATCCCCGAAATATTCACGAAAAACACCCTCCGCTTCGCGGGTATAGGGATCGGCTCCGTACCCCACTTCAAAACCTACGTTAACGGAATGAAGGGCCTCCATGATTTCGGGACTCACCATGGAATTGTTATCGCTGGCAAAGCTATGGATCATTCAAAAGAAAATTGATTCTACAAGTTTAGGCGAAAAATCAAAACAAAGAATTTTCTTTGCAGCAGGTAATGAGTGAAGATAAAAAATGGTTTGAATCGTGGTTTGACACCCGGTATTACCACCTGCTATACCGAAACAGGGACGAGCGGGAGGCCGGCAATTTTTTGGATACACTTTTCGGGCACATTTCGTTGATTGAAGGTGCTGAAGTTCTGGATTTAGCCTGCGGAAAGGGGAGGCATGCCGTTTACATGGCCAAAAAAGGATTGAATGTAACGGGCTATGACCTTTCTCCATCCAATATTTCGGAAGCAAACAAGTGGGCCCATGAGCATCTGCATTTTTACATCCGTGACATGCGGGACGATCTCGGAAAGGAAAAGTTTGATGCCGTTTTCAACCTGTTCACCGGGTTTGGTTACTTTGAAACAGACGAGGAAAATTTCTCCGTATTCCAACGAATATATGAAGCCTTGAAGCCTGGAGGACTTTTTATTTTCGACTATCTGAATGCGGAAAGTACTCGTCTTTTCACCGAACAGACTATGGTGCAAAAAATAGAAGGTATTGATTTCACCACGCGCAAAAACTTAAAAGGGAAGAAAGTCATCAAGGAAATTGAGGTAATAGACG
>JBIJBG010000126.1:0-6200 GCA_044345355.1 Flavobacteriales bacterium | reverse complement strand
GAAAATGAACGGGATATCCCAGGTTGAAAAATTCATCCACCGTGCGGATTCAAACCGCTACAACCCGGTTATTTTCCCGCACTCCGAAAAGTACAATTGGACATTGGATAATTTCGGTCCGCTGGAGATTCCCAAAAAAGGAAACACCATCAAACTAAGCGTGGAAAATCTGCCGCTTTACCGACGGGCCATAAGCACCTACGAAGGCCATACGGTGAACGTAAAAAACGAGGTAATTTATATAGACGGAAAACCCGCCACATCCTATACCTTCGGCATGGATTACTATTTCATGATGGGAGATAACCGGCACATGTCGCTCGATTCACGCTATTGGGGTTTTGTGCCCGAAGACCATGTGGTAGGAAAAGCCTCCATGATTTGGATGAGCAGCGGAGAAGATGGCATACGTTGGAAACGGATTTTCAAACTCATCTGATTGTTGAATTCATCCGAAAAACCGCTTACTCTTCCTTCGGTTTATTGCGGAAATATTTTCTTCTGGGCGCATGTATTAAGGCACAATCAGCTTGTGATTGACGAGGGAGAATTTTTCATCAAACAGACTTACCGAAACCGCATGGATATTGCCACGGAAAGGGGTGTATCACCACTCATCATTCCGCTGAAAAAAGGAAAAAACAGCAAACAACCCATGCGCGATGTGCAAATTTCCCATGCCGAAAATTGGATCGGTTTACACCAAAAAACCATCCGGAGTGCCTATGGAAACGCGGCCTATTATGAGCACTATGGCCCCGAGTTGGAATTGCTGTTTTCATTCCGTGATACCTGGCTGATTGACTGGAATTTCCGTTGGTTTGAATACCTGCTGAACGAGCTGGCAGACAAGGAAAAAAAGGTAAGCCGATCACCCGATTACATTCCGGGAGAACAGGCCGAAAACGACCTGCGGGAGTTGATGTCGCCCAAACAAAAACAGCGCTTAGAACACCCGGCCTATTACCATGTATTTTTCGACAGGTATGAAAAACCGAATAACCTGTCCGTTTTGGATCTTCTGCTCAATGAAGGTCCCGAAAGCCTGCGTGTGTTAAAAAATACGGCATTTTCATAACGTTATGAAACATGTTGCATAACGGGTAAATTCTATCTTTGTTGCGTTCCGAAATACAAGACCATGATGAATGCCGAATGGGAAAAAAACAAAGACAAAATGCAATTGGCCGTTTCTGCCTCGCAACAAATACGGGCTAAAATTGCACTCGGCGGCGGAAAAGCAAGAATAGAAAAACAGCACGAACAGGGCAAGATGACCGCACGCGAGCGCATCAGTGCGCTGGTTGATGCCGATTCCGAATTTATGGAGTTTGGAACATTTGCCGGATTCGATATGTACGAGGAACATGGCGGTTGTCCCTCAGGCGGGGTAGTAACCGGTATCGGCACGGTATGCGGCAGAATGTGTGTGATTGTTGCCAATGATGCCACGGTAAAAGCGGGCGCCTGGTTTCCGATTACCGGAAAAAAAAACCTGCGCGCACAGGAAATTTCCATTGAAAACCGGTTGCCCATTATTTATTTGGTAGACAGTGCCGGCGTGTATCTGCCCATGCAGGATGAAATTTTTCCCGATAAAGAACACTTCGGACGCATCTTTCGAAACAACTCCGTCATGTCGTCCATGGGAATCGTACAAATTGCAGCCATTATGGGATCCTGCGTGGCAGGAGGTGCTTACCTTCCCATACTTTCGGACGAGGCCATGATCGTGGATAAAACAGGTAGCGTTTTTCTGGCGGGATCCTTTTTGGTAAAATCAGCCATAGGGGAAGAAATTGACAATGAAACACTGGGCGGAGCCACCACCCAATGCGAAATAAGCGGAGTAACCGACTATAAATGCACCGATGATGCCGACTGCATCCGACGCATCCGTTTCATCATGGACAAGGCCGGTGCAATGCCGGGTGCCGGATTCAGCCGCGAAAAACCGGTACCGGCATCAGGTGATGCAAAAGACATCTATGGTATATATTCTACCGATAAACCCTTTGACATCCGTGAAATCATCAAGCGGATTTGTGATAACGGAGAATTTGAGGAGTACAAGGAAAAATTCGGACAGACGCTGGTTTGCTGTTATGCACGAATAGACGGTTGGGCCGTAGGTATTGTAGCGAACCAGCGCAGTGTGGTAAAAAGTAAAAAAGGAGAAATGCAGTTTGGCGGAGTTATATACAGTGACTCGGCGGATAAGGCAGCCCGGTTTATCATGAACTGCAATCAGAAACGCATTCCCCTGGTTTTTCTTCAGGACGTTACCGGATTTATGGTAGGCAGCCGTTCCGAACATGGAGGAATCATCAAAGACGGAGCCAAAATGGTGAATGCTGTATCGAATTCGGTAGTACCAAAAATCACGATCGTGTTGGGCAATTCCTACGGTGCGGGAAATTATGCCATGTGCGGAAAAGCATTTGATCCGCGATTTATTTTCGCATGGCCCACGGCAAAAATGGCCGTAATGGGAGGCGCTCAGGCAGCTAAAACATTGCTGCAGATTCAAAAGGCGAATGTGGAAAAAAACAAAGGAGAAGCATTGACCCGGGAGGAGGAGCAACAACTCCTGAAGAACATTACGGATAAGTACGAAAAAACAACCACGCCCTATTACGCGGCAGCCCGGCTTTGGGTAGATGAAATTATTGATCCGGCAAAAACGAGAACCTATATTTCCATGTCGCTTGCGGCTGCAAACCATGCACCCATAACCCGGGAATTCAACCCGGGAATTTTACAGACCTGATTTGCGCATGCAACGCTTACCGGTGAATACACATGACACAGACAGCAGCTCCGCCGAAAGCGCAGCTTACTTAATTTTTGCGGTTGATTCAGGTGAACCGGTAAAATCAAAATATGCCGATATGTCCGTAAGCCAATGGCACGGAATACGAAAAAGCATCGACATTCATTTCGATGAAAGCGAAATGAAAATTCTGAAAAAAACAGAAGTTGAACACTACCGCACCTCTATTTTTGAAACAAAAAAAAGTGTGACATTTCCAAAGCCAGAACCACATACACCACAACAAAACGGATGGTTATCCCTTTTTTTTGCGGGTACGGTTTTAGTCGCGGGAAGTATACGTTACTACAATAGGCGATCGTTTCGTCTGCTGGAGAAAAGTACGTTTGGGAATTATTCGGCAGAAGAACTGTTGCGAGAAAGGAGACACTTCACGGGGGTTTCATTCACGGCTCCGTTTTTACTCAGCAGCTTTATTTACGCAGTTGCCCTGGCTTTTGTTCTCCGTTCGCAAACAGGTTCTTTCCTATTACCGGGCATTGACGTTGCCGTGTTGTTTTCGGGCTTTATTTTAATACAGATCATCAAACATACACTGATCAAACTTCTTGGTGATTTGTTTGAAATGAGTGCATCCGCAGAGCAACATATTTTGTATCATCATCAGTTTTATTGTTTTTCCGGTTGGTTTTTTCTACCTGTCCTTGGATTGGCCTTATTTTCACCTGTGAATAACGTGCGTTTTTTTCACATTTTATTCACTATATTTATCTTATTATCAGCAACATACACATGCACCCGTATGATTGTTAATTATTCATACAAAAGACTGAATTACATAGGGTTGTTTATTCTTTACATTTGCTCAACCGAAGTTTTACCGGTAATGACAATACTGAAACTAATTGACCTGAAGAGGTGATTAAAAAAGAGTACATATCGTATGAAAATTAAGAACGTCTTAATTTCTCAGCCCAAACCGGAAAACGATAAGAATCCTTATACGGACGTTGCCAAAAAGCATAACGTAAAGATTGACTTCAGGCATTTCATCAAAGTGGAGAATGTAAGTGCACGTGAATTTCGTCAGCAGCGTATTAATATTTTGGAGCACCGTGCCGTTATTTTCAACAGCAAAAATGCGGTAGATTCTTTCTTCAGACTTTGCGGAGAGCTCCGGGTAAATATGCCCGATGACATGAAATATTTTTGCATAACGGAAGCAATTGCGTTGTACCTTCAGAAATATATCGTTTACAGAAAAAGAAAGATTTTTTACGGTCTGGCCCGTTTTGAGGACCTGATGGACGTCATCAAAAAACACAAAGAAGAAAAATTTTTATTCCCTTGTTCGGACAAACATCAGGAATCTGTAACGCGTGTATTGGATGCCTTTAAAGTTCGTTATACCAAGGCTATCATTTACCGTACTATTTACAATGATTTGAGCGACCTCACCGATGTGTGGTATGATATGGTCGCTTTTTTCAGCCCCATGGGAATTGAATCGTTGTTTTACAATTTTCCCCAATTTACTCAGGGAACAAAAGTTATCGCCGCATTCGGAGATAACACTAAAAAAGCGGCAGAAGAAAAAGGACTTGTAGTAGGCTGTTATGCACCTACTCCCGAATCTCCTTCCATGGCCATGGCCATAGATATTTTTCTTTCCCGCGCTTCGGGTAAGCATGTGGTGGTGAAGCCGATTACTTCGGCTGCCTTGGTGAAGTCGGAAAGCAACCCGAAGATTACGGACTTAGGTAATGTCAAAAATGTCAGTTCTATGAAATCTACGAAAAAAACAACTGCTACGGCTGCTAAAAAACCTGCAGCCAAAGCCGCTGCGCCTAAAAAGGCTGCCGCTAAACCTGCTGCTAAGGCCGCTCCTAAAAAAGCTGCCGCTAAACCTGCAGCCAAAGCCGCTGCTCCTAAAAAAGCTGCAGCTAAACCTGCAGCTAAACCTGCAGCTAAAAAAGCCGCTCCTAAAAAAGCTGCCGCTAAACCTGCAGCTAAAAAAGCTGCTCCTAAAAAAGCTGCCGCTAAACCTGCAGCTAAAAAGGCCGCTCCTAAAAAAGCTGCAGCTAAGCCTGCAGCTAAAAAAGCTGCTCCTAAAAAAGCTGCCGCTAAGCCTGCAGCTAAAAAGGCCGCTCCCAAAAAAGCCGCCGCTAAACCTGCAGCTAAAAAAGCAGCCCCAAAGGCCGCAGCGAAAGGAAAAAAGTAATTTTATTTTTCGCTTGAAACTCCGGACGAATTTTTCGTTCGGAGTTTTTTTTTGCCGATTAATCGAAGACCCGGCCTACCGAAAAAAGAATCTCCCATGTATTTTACCAATTATTCCCTCATTACTTGGAGAGAAACATCCCCTTATCGTACATTTGTATTTCATCGAAAAAAAATGAAAAACCGCCTCATTCCAGAAGATGTCGGACTGAAAAAAAATGAAAGACTCAAAAGCACCAAAGCTATTGATGCGCTTTTCAGTAAAGGAAAATTTATCACTTACGGTCGATTGATTTTAAAATATTCCCTGCACGATCTGTTAGAAAATCAACCTTCGCTGAAAGTGGGGGTAACCGTTTCATCCAAAAAATTCAAAAAAGCAACAGACCGGAATTTTGTCAAAAGAATCATGCGGGAATCATTCCGTCAAAGAAAACAAATGTTCAAATCTTCGCTTTCGCCATATATGCAAGGCATGAATATGATGTTTATTTACAACCATCCCGAACGTCCGCGGCTGAACGATCTGCTGAACGACATGGATGGTATCCTGAAAAAATTTGAGTACAAAATGACCCGGAATGAGCAAGCTTAATTATTTTCTGAGTCTTCCATTTATCATACTCATCCGTTTGTATCGTTTTGCACTATCCCCTTTTTTACCTCCCTCCTGCCGCTTCGTACCCACCTGCTCTGCCTTTGGCCTGGAGGCTTTCAAAAAATATGGCCCGATCAAAGGTCTGGTACTTACGGTGAAACGGATTTCCCGCTGCCACCCTTGGGGAGGACAAGGTGTTGATCCCGTTCCTTAAATCCATCATTATTTATTAAAACAAGCTTTTCATTTCATGAAAACTGCATCTAAACTAAAAAGCATCATTCCCGGATTTCTGCTGGGTCTGTTTTGCATGGCTGCTATTGCCTGGGATGACTATTTTGAAATTTCAAAAAATTTGGAAATTCACTCCATCCTATACAAGGAACTCAACACTTATTATGTAGATGAGCTGAACCCGGGCGAACTGATGAAGACAGGCATTGATGCCATGCTCAAATCGCTCGATCCCTACACCAACTATTATCCGGAAAGCATCGTGGAAGATGCCCGCTTTGAAAATACCGGAACCTACGGAGGTATAGGCGCTACCTTTAAAGTAATAGAAGGTGCGGTAGTCATATCGGAAACTTACGAAAACTCTCCCGCCCA
>JBIJBG010000122.1:0-6225 GCA_044345355.1 Flavobacteriales bacterium | reverse complement strand
TCAAAGTCACATATAGTGTATTTTCAAAGTTAACCATAGTGCATTTTCAAAGTTAATAGTATATTTACACTGTAAATGAATTTATTATGGACATAAGGCGGATCATCAAAAAAGAGATGGATATCTATCTGAAAAAATATCCCATTTTGGTATTAACCGGGCCAAGACAATCGGGAAAAACCACCTTTCTGAGGAGTCAGTTTCCCAAGTACAGATACATCAATTTAGAGAATCCGGATTACAGAAACTACGCATTAAATGACCCAAACGCATTTTTAGCCGAATATGACCGATTTGTCATCCTCGATGAAGTGCAGCGAGTTCCTGAATTATTTTCGTATTTACAAACCAAAGTGGACGAAGATAAAATCATGGGGCAATACATTTTATCCGGTTCACAGAATTTTCATCTGATGCGCAACATTACCCAAAGTTTAGCCGGACGGGTAGCCTTATTTAAATTATTGCCTTTTGATATTCAGGAAATGCAACAGGCCGGCTGGCTTCATGAGGATTATGCCGTTAACCTGCAAAAAGGGTTTTATCCGGCGATTTATGACAGAGGCATACCCCCGAAGGTATTTTACTCGAACTACATGCAAACCTATTTGGAACGCGACCTCTCGGAACTGATTCAGGTAAAAGATTTAAAACAATTCAGAAATTTCATATTCCTGTGTGCTGCACGGGCAGGCCAATTGCTCAACTTAAACTCGCTTGCCAATGAATGCGGCATATCGCAGCCCACGGCAAAATCATGGATTTCCGTTTTGGAAACCAGTTATATCGTGTACCAATTACAGCCCTATCACACGAATTTCAACAAGCGGATTACGAAAAGTGCCAAATTGTATTTTTACGATACGGGACTCTTGTGTTATTTGCTCAAAATCAATGACCCTTCAAGCCTAAAAATCAGCTCATACAAAGGAAACTTATTTGAAAATTATGTCATCAACGAGTACTTAAAACAAAACTACCACCGCCACTTACTGCTGGATTTCTGGTTTTGGCGTGATGCCGTAGGCCATGAAGTGGACTGCATCTGGCAACATTCCGAAAAACTAAATCTAGTGGAAATAAAAGCCGGAGAGACTATCATGCCCGAGATGTTTAAAGGATTAAGTTACTTTGAAAAGTTCATTCCGGATTTGATTGAAAGCAAAACGCTGGTACACACGGGAAAATTTAACCAAACCCGAACGACCGGAAGGGTGCTGAGTTGGAAAAATATTTATCCGGAGACCGGTTCATTGCCCGAAAAAGGAAGTTAAAAGAAGGGCCGGGCTACTTAGTTCCCAAGAACTAAATGGTCACTATCCTTTTACTGGTTTCTGTTTTACCCTTGTTGGTGGTGACGGCAACATCATCTCTCATCCGACGGGCGGAGGTAGCGTCCCCATTTCCAATGGCAGATATGAGATTACCCATATCTCTGCGTATTTCAACCCTGCCGTTATTGATTTTTAGAATATTCATATTCTGGAACTTTTTAGTTATTGATTACAACAAATACAAATAGGTATTTTCCCTGATTCCCATTATTTAAGTTCACCATAAAAACATTTGGAAGCCTGAAGCGCAATCAATCATTGATTGAGCACCGGCCGCAGCCAACGCTCCGCTTCTTCCATAGAAATACCCTTGCGGCGGGCGTAATCCTCCGCCTGATCGCGGCCTATTTTTCCCAACCCGAAATACCGGGCTTCCTCATGCGCCATATACCAACCGCTTACCGATGCCGCAGGATACATGGCCAATGATTCGGTAAGGGTAATTCCCGTTTTTTCGGGACCGCCCAGAAGTTCGAATAGAGTGATTTTTTCTGTATGATCCGGACAGGCGGGATACCCGGGTGCCGGACGAATACCCCGATATTTTTCCGCAATCAGGGCTTCATTGTCTAATTTTTCATCAGATGCGTATCCCCAAAACTCACGACGTACACGGGCGTGCATGAGTTCTGCGAGGGCTTCGGCCAGTCGGTCGGCCAACGCTTTTAATAGAATGGACGAATAATCATCATGCTCCTTTTCAAAACGTTCCAAATGAGCTTCAATTCCTATTCCCGCCGTTACGGCGAATGCACCCAAATAATCAGACCTTCCGCTTTCCTTTGGCGCCACGAAATCGGCCAACGCATAATTAGGCTGTCCCACCGCTTTTTTGTTTTGCTGTCTCAGAGTATGGTTAACAGCTAATATGCCGCTGCGTAAATCATCCGAATATAATTCTATATCATCTCCCACGGAATTGGCATGAAATAACCCGATTACGACGCGGGGTTTCAACCACTTTTCCGAAATAATCTGTTCCAACATGGTAATGGCATCCCGGTACAGAATGCCGGCCTGTTCTCCCACTACTTCATCCTCCAAAATAGCCGGATAGCGCCCGGCGAGCTCCCAGGTTTGGAAAAAAGGAGTCCAATCAATATAACGGCTGATTTCACGTAAATCGTATTCGGTAAATACCTGAACACCCAACATCCGGGGAGCCCGTATATCGGCTTTGGCCCAATCGGTTTGGTAGCGGTTCGCCCGGGCCTCCTCAAGAGAAACGGAATGTTTGATTTCCCGGCTGCGCTCGTGGCGTTCGCGCATTTCAACATACTCGTGGCGCAGTTTCTGCGCAAAATCATCCCTGTTGCGGCCCAATAATGCCTCTACAACGGTAACGGAACGGGATGCATCCAATACATGTACGGTAGAACCGCGTGAATATGCAGGTTCAATTTTTACCGCCGTATGAATTTTAGACGTAGTTGCTCCGCCAATCATCAGCGGAATATTAAATCCCAGGCGTTCCATTTCCGAAGCCACATGCACCATTTCGTCCAGTGAGGGAGTGATCAGGCCACTTAGACCGATAACGTCCACATTATGTTCTTTAGCCGCTTCCAAAATTTTTTCACAGGGAACCATCACCCCAAGATCAATCACCTCATAATTATTACATCCGAGAACAACGCCCACAATATTTTTTCCGATATCATGTACATCGCCCTTTACGGTGGCCATAAGAACTCGACCGGCAAAACGGCTCGCTCCCGCTGCCTTCTCTGCCTCTATGAAAGGTGTAAGGTAAGCCACGGATTTCTTCATCACACGGGCACTTTTTACCACCTGAGGTAAGAACATTTTTCCGCTTCCGAACAAATCACCCACGGTATTCATGCCTGACATAAGCGGACCTTCGATTACCTCAAGAGGCCTCTGCACTTTTTGTCTGGCCTCTTCGGTATCCTGATCAATGTAGGCATCAATTCCCTTGATGAGTGCATAAGCCAACCGCTCTTCTACGGGCAGTTTTCGCCATTCCTCTTCTGCCGTTGTTTCCTTTGTTTTGGACTTTACCGTTTCGGCAAATTCCAGCAGTCGTTCCGTCGCATCCTCGCGGCGGTTCAGGAGGACATCCTCCACACGTTCCAATAAATCAGACGGAATATCGCTATACACGGTAAGCTGCGAAGGGTTCACGATGCCCATGTCCATTCCTGCTTTTACTCCGTGATAGAGAAATGCGCTGTGCATGGCTTCGCGCACGGTGTCATTCCCCCGGAAACTGAACGACACGTTGCTTACCCCACCGCTCACTTTGGCATAAGGCAGGTTTTGCTTAATCCATTCCGAGGCACGGAAAAAATCCAGGGCATTGTTTCTATGCTCCTCCATTCCCGTGGCCACGGGAAAAATATTGGGATCAAAAATGATATCCTGCGGCGGAAATTGGGCTTTATGAGTGAGTATTTCGTAGGAGCGTTTGCAGATTTCAATGCGTCGTTCGAACGTATCCGCCTGCCCCTGTTCGTCAAAAGCCATCACGATGACGGCTGCTCCCATACGGCGGATGAATTTCGCCTGTTTCAGAAAAACAGCCTCACCCTCCTTCAGGCTGATGGAGTTAACCACACTTTTCCCCTGTACGCATTTTAAGCCCGCTACAATTATCTCCCATTTGGAGGAATCAATCATAACGGGAATGCGCGAGATTTCAGGTTCTGCAGCCAGCAGATTCAAAAATCGGGTCATGCAGGCCGCTCCGTCCAGCATGGCCTCATCCATATTTACATCAAGAATCTGGGCACCGCCCTGCACCTGTTCTAAAGCTACCTCCAGCGCTTCCTCATACTTCTCTTCGCGGATGAGACGAAGGAATATCTTGGAACCGGTAACATTGCAACGCTCGCCGACATTGATAAAATTGCTGTCGGGCATAACGATGAGAGGTTCAAGACCACTCAATTTAAAATACCGGGAAATACCTTCTTTCTGCATAAAGTTCACAAAAGTAATAAAGCCATAAGCAAGATGTGGGCAACTACCGCATTAAACGGGCTGAATGGATATTTTACGGGGTGAAAACCGGGATGCCGTTTCGGCAATAGCACGGATATGATCGGGAGTAGTACCGCAACAGCCGCCCACCAAATTTACCCAGCCTTCCTGCAAAAACTCTTCCAACTGAGCCGCCATGGCTTCAGGGCTTTCATCGTATTGGCCGAATTCATTGGGCAGTCCGGCATTAGGATACACGCTGATAAAACAATCTGCCAGACCATCCAGGGCATACAGATAGGGTTTCATTTCTTTGGCGCCAAGCGCACAATTGATTCCTATACTAAGCGGATTGGCATGAGCCATGGAAATATAAAAAGCTTCTACGGTTTGACCTGAAAGTGTGCGTCCGCTGGCATCGGTAATGGTTCCCGAAATCATGACAGGTATATCCCTGGCTGATTCTTCCATATATTCACTGATGGCAAACAAAGCCGCCTTGCAATTCAATGTATCAAAAACCGTTTCCACCAGAAACAGATCTACGCCGCCTTCAGCCAGTGCCTTGGCTTGATCTCTGTAAGCCGTAACCAATTCATCAAATGTGATGGCGCGAAAACCGGGGTCATTCACATCGGGAGAAAGGGAAGCTGTTTTATTGGTGGGCCCCAATGCTCCGGCTACAAATCGGGGTTTATCAGGAGTAAGCAGGGAATACTTATCTGCCGCGGCTCGTGCCAGTCGGGCGGAGGAATAATTGAGTTCATACACCAAATCTTCCATGTGATAATCGGCCATGGAAATGCTTGTGGAGCTGAAGGTGTTGGTTTCCACGATATCGGCCCCCGCTTCGAGGTATTGTTCATGAATTTGCTGAATAATATCAGGGCGGGTAATCGAAAGAAGATCGTTATTTCCCTTCAGGGAATAGGCAAAATCTACAAAACGGCTTCCGCGAAAATCATCTTCGGATAGTTTGTGTCGCTGAATCATGGTTCCCATTGCCCCGTCCAAAATCAATATTCGCCGGGCGGCTAGGCTTCTGATTAATGTGGCTTTTTCTGTGAACATGATAAACTCTCCATATAAAAAAAGCCAACCCCTGGGAGTTGGCTTTTACCAATCGTAAATGTAAATCAACGAAGTTTAAAACTGATGGGCAGGTTGAAGGAAACCTTTACGGCTCTTCCGCGCTGCTTTCCGGGTGTAAACTGGGGAAGCATTTTCACCACTCGGGTGGCTTCCTCATCACATCCGAAACCGATACCGCGAAGCAGTTTAACGTCAGATACCTTACCGGTCTGGTCTACCACGAAATTTACGTAAACTACACCTTCCACGTTGGCCTCTTTGGCTTTTTGGGGATAATTGATGTTTTTACCGAGAAACTTACCTACTTCTTTTTGGAAACATTCAAAGGCTGCGTCGTTATCTTTAATTCCTTCGCATCCTTTGTAACGGGGCATATCCTCTACGGCAATAAACACCTCATTGTCGTTTACGTTTTCCTCTACCTGGGTATTGGTCACCACGGGAGCGGAAATTTCATCAGGAGCCTGAACGTCTACGGTTACATCCTCCACTTCCACATCGTCTTCTACAAGTTCCAACTCTTCAACAACGGGAGGGGGCGGAGCGGCCGGAGGGGGTGGAGGGGTATTTTGTGGGATGATGATGGGAGCAATTTCCTCGACGGAATTATCCATCTCCACGGTGATAAACTGATCCAATACCACTTCCTTAAACGATTTCCATTCAAACGCTACCAACATGAATGAAAAGGCAACGGTTAGGCCTACGGCAAAAAAGAAACCTCTTTTTTTGTCGATATCAACAGCCGGATTTTTTCTTGATTCCATATGCGTATTATCGGGTGTAAAATTACTCGAATTCAGAAATAAAACAACTACTTTATTGCAAAAGAGATTCCTAATTGATAAATTATTCG
>JBIJBG010000024.1:0-18600 GCA_044345355.1 Flavobacteriales bacterium | reverse complement strand
ATCGGCCTTGTATGAAACATGAATGCGATCCGTTATTTCAAAGCCGCTTTCTTTACGGATATTCTGGATACGGTTCACCAAATCGCGGGCAATGCCCTCTTCAATCAGCTCTTGATCTAAGGTAACATCGAGTGCCACCGTAATGCCTGCTTCGGTAGCTACCAAACTTCCCGGAATGTCTTCCGTAAGAACTTCTACTTCGTCCGTGGTTATCTCAAAAAGGTTTTGGTTCACATTCAGGGTTATGCTTCCGTTGGTTTCCAAAATTCCGATCTGGCCGGCATCTAATGCGGAAATAACTTCCGTTACGGCCTTCATCTCTTTGCCCAGCTTGGGTCCCAGCTTTTTAAAATCGGGCTTCAGTTTTTTCTTGATTACTCCGTCGGCATCATACAGAAAAGTGAGCTCTTTCACGTTTACTTCAGAAAGAATGAGTTCACTCACTTCATCTACCAGGTCCTTCATCCTCGGATTGAGTACCGGGATACTGAGTCTTCGCAGGGGCTGCCGTACGCGTATTTTTTCTTTTTTGCGCAGGGAAAGGACCATGGAGGAAATCCGCCGGGCATAGTCCATTTTTTCTTCAAGATCTGTATTTATGAGAAGTTCCTTATGTTGCGGAAATTCGCTCAGATGGACGGATTCGGCGGCATCTGTCCTTGTATGATTTAAGTCCCGATAAAGCCTTTCGGCAAAGAAGGGCGCATAGGGGCTGATTAGCCGGCTCACGGTTTCCAGGCAGGTGTACAGGGTTTCATAGGCCGCCTGTTTTTCCGCATTCATTTCGCCTTTCCAAAAGGTGCGGCGCGAAAGGCGCACATACCAGTTGGACAGTTCCTCGCATACAAAATCTTCTATGGCGCGTCCTGCCGGGGTAGGGTCAAAATCGTCCAGTTTTTCGGTACAGCATTTTACCAGGGTGTTCAGCCTGGAAATAATCCAGCGATCCAACTCGGCGCGTTGCGAAACGGGAATGGACTTGGTTTCGTCGTATATAAACCCATCCACGTTGGCATAAAGGGCAAAGAAGGAATAGGTGTTATACAGCGTGCCGAAAAATTTATTGCGTACCTCCGTGATGCCGTTGATGTCGAATTTCAGATTATCCCAAGGTTGTGCGTTGGTGAGCATATACCAGCGGGTGGCATCGGCTCCGAAATTTTTGAGCGTTTCAAACGGGTCTACCGCGTTGCCCAACCGCTTACTCATTTTTTGCCCGTTTTTATCTAATACCAGCCCGTTTGATACTACGTTTTTGTAGGCCACCGAATCAAAACAAAGGGTGGCAATGGCGTGCAGGGTGTAGAACCATCCCCGGGTCTGGTCCACTCCTTCGGCAATAAAATCGGCGGGAAATGCTTTCCCCCCGTCTATTTTTTCTTTGTTTTCGAAGGGATAGTGCAATTGGGCATAGGGCATGGCGCCTGAGTCAAACCAAACGTCAATAAGGTCCGCCTCCCGTTTCATGGGTTTTCCCGATGGGGAAACCAAGATAATCTCATCCACATGGGGCCGATGCAGGTCGAATGTGGCGTAATTGGCTTCGCTCATGTCTCCTGACCGGAATTGCCGGAGTGGATTCTCGGTCATGAAACCCGCCTGAACTGATTTTTCGCAGGCCAGGCAAAGCTCCTCCGCCGATCCGATGCAATATTCTTCACCATCTTCGCTCCGCCAGATGGGCAATGGAATTCCCCAATACCGTGAACGGGAAAGATTCCAGTCGTTGGCGTTTTCCAGCCAGTTGCCGAATCGGCCCGTACCCGTGCTTTCCGGTTTCCACTGAATGGTTCGGTTCAACTCGGCCATACGATCACGAAGGGCCGTCACGCGCACAAACCAGGAGTCAAGAGGATAATACAGCACGGGTTTATCCGTACGCCAGCAGTGCGGATAGCTGTGCTCATATTTTTCAATTTTGAATGCTTTGCCTTCCAGCTTGAGCTTGAGCGCCAGGCGTTCATCTGCACTCAGGTATTTTTTCAGTTCGGGAATTACCGGCTTCAGCCGTTCCTGCTGGATGGCTAATTCCGCTTGTTTTTCTTCCTCGGAAAGGTATTCTTCCTTGATGTACTCCCCGGCAAAACCAAAGAGCGGATCCCGCATTTCGGGGCGGAATTTTCCCTGCAGATCAACTAAAGGAACGGGCTTTCCTGATTCATCGGATACCAACATAGGCGGAACGCCGGCCTCCTTGGCCACCCGCATGTCGTCCGCACCGAAGGTGGGCGCTATGTGTACGATGCCCGTGCCGTCTTCTGTGGTCACGTAATCACCCGAAATCACGCGGAATGCCTTTTCGGGCGTTTCCATTGGAAGGGTGTAGGGCAGGAGTTGGTTATAATAAAGATCCGCTGCCGCCAACTGCGCGCCGGAGAAATTGCTTATTCTTGAATATGGTATAATTTTATCGCCCGGCTTGAAGGATGATTTTTCGGCATTCTCTCCTTCCGGTTTGAAATATCGGACTATTAAATCTTCGGCGAGAATAACGGAAATAACCGCTCCCGAATAAGGATTTACGGTCTCAATCCAGGCATAGTTTATCCGGGGTCCCACTGCCAAGGCGGTGTTGGATGGCAAAGTCCAGGGAGTGGTTGTCCAGGCCAGAAAATAAATTGGAATTCCTGCCTTGGTATTTCCTAGAGCTTCTAATTTGGATAGACTTTCAGCAGTGGCTTCAAACATGGCCGTCACGGAATTGTCTTTCACGGGGCGGTAACAGCCCGGTTGATTCAGTTCGTGCGAGGAGAGGCCTGTACCGGCTGCGGGCGAGTAGGGTTGAATGGTGTAGCCCTTGTAAAGCAGGTTTTTATCGTACAGGTTTTTGAGCAGCCACCATACCGTTTCCATGTATTTGTTGTCGTAAGTGACGTAGGGGTTTTGCATATCCACCCAGTACCCCATTTTTTCGGTCAGGTCGTTCCAGATGTCCGTGTATTTCATCACCGCTTTGCGACAGGCTTCATTATACTCGGCAATGGTAATTTTTTTTCCGATGTCTTCTTTGGTGATGCCCAACTCCTTTTCCACGCCAAGTTCCACGGGAAGCCCATGGGTATCCCAGCCGGCTTTTCGTTCCACCCGGAAACCCTGCAGGGTTTTGTACCGGCAGAATACATCTTTGATGGCCCTGGCCATCACATGGTGAATTCCCGGAAGTCCATTCGCACTGGGCGGACCTTCGTAAAATACGAATGGTTTCTCTTCCGGACGGTTTTGGACGCTTTTTTCAAAAATGTTCCGTTCCTTCCAAAATGCCAATACCTCCCTGTTCAGTCCGGGGAGGTCCAATCCTTTGTACTCGGGATATTTTTTTTGTGACATGCCGCTAAATTTTCCGCGTGAGTTGAAGAGCGCAAAAATAGCCTCTTTTGGTTTACCGAGGACTATGGGGAGAATTATCTGTTTAGGCAGGAGATAGAAAGTGGGAACCTCTATTGTTTGCTACTTTTGTGGGGTAAAAGCAAAAAATACGAGACTATGCATTCACAGGAATTTGAAGAAATCGTCCGATTCAGAAGGTCCAACCGTGCTTTTGATGCATCGGTGAATGTTCCTGACGAGGTAATCCGAAAAAGCCTGGAGAGAGCGGTACTTTCGCCCAACAGCAGCAATATGCAGTTGTGGGAATTCCATTGGATAAAATCCAAATCGGAATTGGAAAAATATGTGCCGTTATGCTTGGACCAACGGGCGGCCAAAACGGCCAAACATCTTGTGGTATTTGTAACCAGGCGCGATAAGTGGCGCGAAAGGGCAAAATGGAATCTGAATAAGATAAAAGAATCCATTTCGGGAGAGCCCGGAAAGCTTCAAAAATCAGCCTTGGTTTACTACGGAAAACTTATTCCGCTGGTTTATGCGGATGACCCTCTTGGAGTAATGACTTTTGTTCGGAAAAGCATCAGTTTTTTTATGGGATTGCGTAAGCCGTTTTACCGTTCTGGAGGAACTGCCGACCAGCGCATCGTCGTGCATAAATCCTGCGCGTTGGCTGCTCAGACTTTTATGTTGTCTATTGCTGCGGAAGGCTTCCATACCTGCCCCATGGAAGGGTTTGATGAGAAACGCGTAAAGCGGGCTTTGCATCTTCCGCGCGGTGGAGAAATCAACATGATTATCGCTGTTGGAAAAGGAACAGAAGAAGGGGTGTGGGGTCCCCGCTTCCGGGTGCCGAATGAAGAGGTTATTTTTGAGCATTAAATAGCTCTTAAACGCTAAAAAATACATGCTTCCGATAATAGCCGAAATCTGAAGGAAATATAAGGCGTCAATAGGGCAGATGGCCTCCTATATCCTGTGGATCGCCCATTGATGATTGTGTTTTTCTTTGCACATGACCTAAGCTAATTTCCGATAATCCTCCTTTTTCGTTGGGGAGAAACGGCCTTTTTGTCAGTCATGGATAATCCTCGCTTTTTTGCGTTATTTGCCCGGAGTATGCAGTATATAAAGGGGTTTGATGCGTTGCGCGGAATTTCCGTGGTTCTGGTGGTAATCACCCATTTGGGGCTTTATCACCATCTACCTGAAAATGCCTTTGTGCGTGAACGGGTTTGGCTCCTTTTTTCAGGCAGTACGGGGGTTCTGGTTTTTTTTACCCTGAGCGGATTTCTGATTACGAGACTGCTGCTTCACGAAAAAACCAACACCCGAAAAATCCGCCTGGGGAGATTTTTTCTTTCCCGGCTCTTGCGCTTACTTCCTCCGCTTGTTCTCTTTTATTCGGCTCTGTCGGCTCTCATGCTTTTGAGGCAGTTGCCCCCGGCTTGGGAAGGACTCTTTTTTTCTTTGTTTTACCTCTACAATTTTGTTCCGTCTGCTTATCTTTCTGCCGAGTTGTCGCACACCTGGTCGCTTGCGGTGGAGGAGCAGTTTTACCTGATCTGGCCTTTTGTCATCCGTTTTCTGTCCGAAAAAAAGAGATGGTTTCTTATTGGATTTCTACTGCTCCTGAGCACATTTCTGGTGTATGAAATAGGATCGTATCCGCCGGAGAGGCAGTCGGCTATGAACCGTTGGTTTCTTCCTGCCGTGTGCCCCGTGCTGATAGGTTCTCTGTCTGCTTTACTCATCCATTCGTTTGGGACTTTTGCAAACAGGATTTTTTCTGAAAAAAAAGTGCCGTTATTTTGGGCCCTGATCTTGTTTGTTTTTCCTTTGTACAGTCCTTTTCCGTCGTTTTCTTTTCTTTTTCAGACGGTAGGAACGGCAGTCCTGTTGGTGTGGATTGTTTTCAACCAGCACAATGCCTTCGTGCAGTGGACAGAACATGGCATACCGGCCTATTTAGGTAAAATATCCTATGGCATTTATGTATATCAGGGTCTTTTTTTACGCACGGGCCCTACGGGTGAATTGTGGATTCAGCAATTTCCGCAAAATGCTATTCTTACCTTTGCCGTGGCCTTGCTTTCCTACCGCTTTGTGGAGAAACCTATTTTGGATTACAAGAAAAAGTGGATTCAAAAATTAGGGTAAGAAGTGAGAATGATTATTACTTTTTGATTTTTTCGGAGAATACCTTCCTGAATTTGTCCATTTTCGGTTTGATCACAAACTGGCAATAGGGGGCGGAGCCATTTTGGGCATAATAATCCTGATGATAATCTTCAGCCACGTAAAATTCCGAGGACGGTGAAATTTCCGTTACGATGGGGTCTGCAAAAGCGCCGTACACATTCAGGGATAATTTCAATTCTTCCGCTGTTTTTTTCTGTTCTTCCGAATGGTAAAAAACTACCGAACGGTATTGCGTACCTACGTCGGCCCCTTGCCGGTTCAGCGTGGTGGGATCATGCGTCTGCCAAAATACTTCCAGCAGTTCGTTGTAGCTTATCATCTTTGGGTCATAAACAATCTGTACGACCTCGGCATGGCCGGTATTTCCGTTGCACACTTCCTTGTAAGTGGGCTTTTTTACGTGACCGCCCATGTATCCGCTGACTACTTTGTGTACGCCCTTCAATTCCTGAAAAAAGGCTTCCACACACCAAAAACAACCAGCTCCGAAGGTGGCCGTATCTGTTTCCTGATTTTTTAATTCCATATCTGAACTGTCTTGAGAAATCACTTTCTGCCTGCCCGGCTCGGAACAACCCACTACCGGAAGGAGTAGCATGCAAAACATGCTGATTGCATTAACACGTTTCATACCATAGAAACAAACCGATGCAGAAAGGGTTTAGTCAAACGGAGCAACCTTATTGTTTTTTATTTGACGTGCGGATCATCTGTTCTATCTCATCCCACATGGCGGGCGTGGTGGCTTCGTCAAGCCAGTTGAATTCGCCTCCGCCTTTGAGCCACTCGCCACCGTCCAGGGTAACCACTTCTCCCGTCATGAAGGATGCATAATCTGAAACTAGGTAAGCTGCCAGATTGGCCAGCTCCTGATGTTCACCGGTCCGGCCTAAGGCCACCCGCGTCGTGGGATCCATCTTATCGGCAAAAGTTTTCGGAAACAGACGGTCCCAGGCTCCTTTGGTGGGAAATGGACCAGGAGCGATGGCATTCAACCTGATGCCGTATTTACCCCATTCTACGCCCAACGAACGTGTCAGCGCCAACACGCCCGCTTTGGCGCATGCGGAAGGAACCACGTATCCTGAACCTGTCCAGGCATATGTGGTTACGATACTCAGCACCGTTCCTTTTCTTTTTTCTGCAATCCATCGTTTGCCGAGCGCCAACGTACAGTTGTAGGTTCCTCGCAGCACGATGTCTACGATCGTGTCAAATGCCCGGTGACTGAGCCGTTCCGTGGGGCTGATAAAATTGCCCGCGGCATTATTTACGAGAATATCGATGGAACCGAATGTTTTATAACCTTCTTCCAGCACCTGCTCTACCCCTTCGTAGTTGCGCACATCGCAGGCCAGGGCCAATACACGTCCACCGGTTTCTGCTTCCAGTTCGGCCGCGGTTGCCTTCAACACATCTTCCTTTCGGCTGGTGATGATGGCCTGTGCCCCTAATTCTAAAAAATAGTTGGTCATAGAACGGCCTAACCCGGTTCCGCCTCCCGTAACCAATACGGTTTTGCCTTTTAAAGCTCCCGGTTTCAACATGGGTTCATTGTACATGGTGTAGCATTTTTACAAACATACCAAAAAATGGCGAGCTTTGATTTGTTTTTATAGTATTGATTTTAAGAAAGTTAAATGTAATGATGCAAAAATATCCATCCATGGCACAGCATTTGACTTACTTTTATCACACAAATAAAGAAAGGAGTGCTCTATGAAATCTGTATTTACTTTGTTGTTTGCCCTTACCGGTTTTGTGGTACAGGCGTATCCACCCTTTGGATATGCTGAATTTTTTCTGCGCATTAACGAGCCGGGCATTTTTACCATCCGCATTGAGGATCAAATCAGCACCAATGCCAGCGGCAGATTCCGCTTTTTTGATTTGCGACCCGGGGTGAAGGAAGTGTATGTGCAGCGAAACGGTATAACCCTTTTTAAATCCATGTTCAGTTTATATAACAACAGCCGCATGGTGGCCGAATTCCGCAGCAATCAGGGTATCGTTATTCTACAACAGGTCCCTTTAATGCAGAATAATCAGCTTACTCAGGATTTCTGGTATGGCTATTGGGATTACAACCCCAACATGCCATGGACGGGCAATCCCAATCAGTGGAATAATCCCGGTAATCCGAATCAATGGAATAATCCGAATCAGTGGAATAATCCGGGTAATCCGAATCAATGGAACAATCCCAATCAATGGAATAATCCCAACAATCCGAATAACCCGAACCAGTGGAACAATCCCAATAATCCGAACGGGCAATGGAATACGGTGCCTCCGGCAGGGATGAATGCCGCCACGTTTGAGCAGTTTAAAGAAACGGTGAATAAGCAGAGCTTCGACACGAACAAGGCCAACCTGATCAAAAACCAGGCGCGTACCGCTAATTTTACCAGTGCGCAGGTAGCCGAACTGCTCGGAACATTAAGTTTTGACAGTTATAAATTGGACGTAGCTAAGTTTTGTTATGACTTTGTTATTGACAGACAAAATTATTTTGTTACTTACAATCAATTTCAGTTCGACAGCTCGGTGAGAGACCTGACCAATTACGTCGCAAACAGAAATTAAAAGAGATCTGTCACAGCGTAAGAAGCCGGTTTAATCCGGCTTCTTATTTTTGTTATAACAGTTGATTTTCTAAACAGAATAGCGATTACAGAGATTATGCTTAACGCGGAGAATATATTCTCACCGCTTTTTTTAGCACATCTTCTTTATTTAGCGTCATCGGCTTCAGCTGATGGTTTACAAATAACTTCATTTGATCGGTATAGTGTGGGCTTTCCGGGCGGTTGGATGCACCGAAGGCGTTCACGGTTTGAATTTCAGGGCCATCCGGGCTCATCTTTACCATCATGATATAACTTTCTCCTGATCGGGGCTGCAGTGTTCCATCTTCCCGGGGCGATGAATACATGGCCACAATCATATCCGGAAGTCCATCGAGCGGTAAATCCACCGATCCGCGCCGTAACCGCTGCAATTTTCCCAAAGGAACTTCCAAAGTGCCGAAATGTTTCATCAGATATTCACGCGCTTTTATTACGGCAGCCACTATAATTTTTTCCTCAATTTCCGGCCGGTAATCCAAATTAAATTCAAGTCCTCCTATACTTTCCAAAATAAAATACAGGCTCATCATAAAAAAGGATGCCTCCACATTATCCGCATCACCTCTCCGGTTCCAACGTTGCAGACGCATCAATTCTTCCCTGATCTCCGGGTATTTGTCCGGGTCGGCTTTGAATACATGTTCTACCGAAACGGGAAAATGGAAATCGGAAGGATATTGCCTGTCGTATTTGATGTCCAAAAAATCCTGCCAGCCCATTTTTTTACCGCCCATTGTTTTTAAAAATAAGCTTTCCAGACGGAAGCTGCGGTTGGTGTGTAAGGACTGGTGACCCATTGTGGGCTCATAATGTTCACTCTTTGGGTTGTCGTCCGGATGCGTGCACAGGTAGGGGGAATTGTTGGCGTTATAAACAAAACCGGATTTCGGATTTACAACGCCCGGTAATTGACTCACGGGTAAAAAGCGATTACCCAATACCGTGGCTGAAGTATCTCCCGGAAGCACAGCTTTCCAATCGAATGCTCCGTTCCGCACGGGGACAACCGGGTTGGTCATATACATGATGGTGTCTTTTCGGTCCGCATACACAATGTTAAAACAAGGCAGACTTTGCAATTCAAGGGCTTTCATAAATTCGGCATGGCTTTTTGCTTTGGCCATGTTCAGCCATTGTTCCGGGGCCTTTAATAATTTTAAGGTGGGAAGGTGAAAGGAGTAAACGCCATGATCCGTTTTCAGCGTAGGGCCGTAAACGCTGTAAAATCCTTTCTTCCCTATATTCAATCGTATTCCGCTTTTCGGAAACCGGATTTTCAGGGGGATGGTTTTTGCTTCCAATTTTCTCCATTTTCCGTCGAGTTTATACCAATTCTTTTTGCGCGGGTGCATGTCCAACTGATAAATATCAATCAGGTCAGGATAAGTCATGGTATGGGCCCAGGCAATGTGTTCATTTACACCGTGGCCTATCGTAGCCGCACCGGGAAACGCACCTCCCAAAATGTTCATGCCTTCCCCGCTCACCAGGTGGGCTTCGTACCAACTCATGATTCCTTCTAAAGGTTGATGGGCATTGATGGCGATGTAGGTTTTTCCGTCCTCGGTTTTAGATCCATGCACCGCCATGGCATTGGACCCCTTGGGCGGATTCTCGGAGGCTTTTGGCAGCTTATTGTCCAGAATTTTCGAAAACGCGCCCTGCACGCCGCTCATCAGGCTCATGCCCAGGTTATATCCCATAGCCAGGTCATACTCCGTAACCGGCAAGGCTTTTTTTATCAGCACCTGTTCCGGGTGAAGTTCCACCCATCGGTTTACTCCGGCGGCAAAGGCGCGCAGGTATTTTTGTACGTGCTCCGGAACCTGTTTGTGGTATTCCTTTTGGGTGAGTTCTTTGGCTCCCAGAAGACCAACGGCATAATCCATTTTCACGCCGTCAATACCGGTGCGGCGGCCCGAAAAGCCTTTAATGATTAACATGAAATCCTGCATGGTCTGGAAATCATCTTCGCATTGCGCCCAGGCAAGACCGTAAGCCACTTCGGCATCAGTAGGGGCAAAAATATGAGGGACGCCCCATTCGTCGCGCGCGATACGGATGCTGTCCGGACGGATGAAAGAAAGATCGGGATTTTTTGAAGGCCTTGTTTGGGCCAAAACGGAAAAACAGCTAACCAAACCTGAAATAAGAAGCAGAGAGCGCATGGGAATAATTTGCCCCGAAGTTAGAATTTTACAAAACAGAGTCTGAATTTTTTTTTACTTTTAGATTCTTTTTAACAAAATCATATAAGAAACATGAGTGCAAGAACGATAGACCGGCTGCTCTCGGAGTACGGTGAAAGTCATCAAAATCCCACAAATAAGCTGGTTCACTGGATCTGTGTGCCGGTTATTTTCTGGACCATCACGGCCCTGCTCTGGTCGGTGAAACTTCCTGCCGATCTACCTTCTTTAAACACTCCGTTAAACGCTGCTCTGATTGCCCTCACGGCGGTTTTGTTTTACTACATTTTTCTTTCTCCGCCCCTCTCATTCGGGATGATTGTTTTTTCATTCCTCTGTCTTTTTCTCTCCTTTGAGGCGGAAAAGTTGTTGGAGCCCACGGGATTTCCGCTTTGGGCGCTTGCTTTGATATTATTTGTTCTCGCCTGGATTTTCCAGTTTTGGGGGCATAAAATAGAAGGAAAGAAACCCTCTTTTTTGAAAGATGTCCAGTTCCTTTTGATTGGTCCGGCTTGGCTCATGCACTTTATTTACAAAAAAATAGGCCTGCGCTATTGAGGCGGGTGTTGAATTAATTTTTATCTCGTATGGAGACAATATCTTTGGAACAGGAAAAAAAGGCGATGTCAGCTGCCGAACTGGTGCAGAACCAACGAAATTGGTTTTCTGCGGGAGCTTCACTGGATGTTGATTTTCGGATAGCCCAGCTCAAAAAATTACGTCGGTTGATTACCGAATACGAATCGGAAATCATGGATGCGCTGCTCGCCGATTTGGGGAAATCCAAATTCGAAGCCTTTGCCACCGAAATAGGCATGTCGCTCAACCCGATTGATCATGCCATCAAAAATATTCCCGCGTGGACAAGGCCCGAACGGATGCCTACGCCTCTTTTTCATTTTGTTGGCAGCAGCCGGATTCATTCCGATCCGTATGGCGTGGCGCTCATCATCGCGCCCTGGAACTACCCGTTTCAGTTGGCTATTTCTCCCCTGGCAGGCGCCATCGCAGCGGGAAACACCGCCATCATCAAACCTTCGGAAGTAGCCCCCGCCACCTCAGCCATACTGGCTAAAATCATCAATCCGAATTTTGACCCCGGTTTCCTTCATGTAGTTGAGGGCGGAGCCGAAATAACCACCGAACTGCTGAACGAGAAATTTGATTACATCTTTTTCACGGGCGGCACTACCGTAGGGCGAATTGTATATGAGGCAGCGGCAAAGTATCTTACTCCCGTTACGCTTGAGCTAGGCGGAAAAAGTCCTTGTATCGTGGATAAGAATATCAACCTTACGATCACTGCGCGACGAATAACCTGGGGTAAGTTGCTTAACAGCGGGCAAACCTGCGTGGCGCCGGATTATCTGTATGTACATAAAGACATAAAAGCGTCTCTCATTGAGGCCATTAAAAAAGAAATTGAACGCTTTTACGGCAAAAATCCTATCGAAAACGAAGAGTATGGGAAGATTGTGAACCGCAGACATTTCGAACGTCTGAAAAGTTATTTGAATACCGGAAATATTGTTCATGGAGGTAAAGCGGACGATGATAAATTGAAAATCGAACCTACGCTTGTAGATTCTCCATCTCAAGACAGCTCTTTGTTGAATGATGAAATTTTCGGGCCTATTTTACCCATCATTTCATTTGCGGATGTGGATGAAGTAATCCGCTACATAAATGCCAAGCCTAAACCGCTTGCTTTGTATGTCTTTTCCGACGATACGGATTTTCAGGACAACATTTTGAAAAGGACATCCAGCGGCGGGGTAAGCATTAATGATACCATCATGCACATGACAGGTGAGGATATGCCCTTCGGTGGGGTAGGGGACAGCGGGATCGGTGCGTATCACGGGCAACATTCGTTCGATACGTTCAGTCATAAAAAATCAGTGTTGAAGCGCACGTTTTTTCCTGATGCACCACTCCGTTATCCGCCGTACAATAAGGTTTCGCTCAATACGCTGAAGCTCCTTATCCGCCGTTTGTTATAACAATTAAAAGCAGATAAGGCCTTTGGTGAAAACACAATCTGCTCCCAAAGCAAACCATTCTGAGGAATACATGCGTATTCTGAAGTCGTACCTGACTGAGGAGGAAATGCAGAATCTTCTCAAGAAGTCGGATGTTAGGGGCGCAGGGGAAGTGCTGTATAATTGGCTTTGGATTGCCGGAGCCTTGGCATTGGCCGGAGTGTGGCCCAATCCGGTTACTGTGATCATAGCCTTATTCATTTTAGGCGGAAAGCAATTAGGCTGCGCCATCATCATGCACGATGCTTCGCATTACTCACTTTTTAAAACCAGGACATTGAATAATATGGTGGGCGGTTGGCTTGGGGCATATCCCATTTTTCATTCGGTAAGCCGCTACAGGCCTTATCATCTGGAACATCATATTTTCACCGGAAATGAAGGAGATCCCGATCTGCCCCTAACCTTTGGATATCCCGCTACCCGTAAAAGTATGCTCAGAAAATTTTTCCGAGACTTGACCGGAATCACCGGTTTGAAAGGGTTTTTCGGTTTGCTCATGATGCAATGCGGCTTTTGGGAGTACAGGCTCAGTGGAGTGATTGTGCCGGAGAGGAACCGGAAAAGCTGTTGGAAAGCCGCCCTGAAAAATTTGAGCGGCCCCCTGGTTTTTAATGTCGGTCTTTGGTATATTTTATGGCTGGCGGGAGCGGGTTGGCTTTATCTGCTATGGTTCGGGGCTCTGCTTACTACCTACACGTTCAGCCTGCGTGTGCGCAGCATGGCCGAGCACAGCATGACTCCGGATGCTTCCGATCCGAAAAAAAACACAAGAACCGTTTATGCCCATTTTTTGGAAAAACTGTTGTTTGCCCCTTTGCATGTAAATTACCATGCGGAACATCATTTGTTTATGTCGGTGCCTTGTTATCACTACCCGAGGATGCATAACTTGCTGAAGCAAAGAGGTTTTTATGAGGAAGGTTTGTTGATGCCCGGGTATGGGCATGTGATACGCATCGCACTGAAAAAATGAGCCCGGGTATTCACGAGGAAACACAGGGGTTTATGTAGGTTTTACGCGTTACGGGCAACGCAAATGGATACCCCATTTTTAAGCGTTAAGTGGGAGCTTGCCGGGTAAAAGTGAATTTTTACCATGTTTGTAAGGTAAAATCCGGATTTTGCAAACAGGAAATGGGTTGACCCGGCTGAATGCCCCAACATTTCTCCGTCATAAACAGGGCATTACCAATTTGAAGTGCTTAAAAAATTTTTTTTACAAAAAAAACCCTGAAAATTTGTTTATTAACAATGCATGTTTAATTTCGTTAGGTGTTTTTAAATCCTTATCCGTTTTTAAAGTGATTCGAATATGAAAAATGTATCCTCTTTCCCCAACCGAAATGCCCATATGGCCACCTGCCTGCAAGACTTACATTATGCCGGGGTAAACAGCCCGATTGCCAATAAAGACAGGAAATTGGGCAGCTTTTTTCCTCTGCTCTTTGCCCTAACCCTGGCTTTTGGGATGATGGGAAGTACGTGGGGGCAGACGAGCCCTCAAACATGGGTTGGCGGTACTTTAGACGATCAACAAACCTTTACAGTACCGGCAGGTGTAAACAGAATTAGTATACGGTGCTGGGGAGGCGGTGGTGGAAGTGGAAGTATTACTACAACTTTAGCTGGTGGAGCTCAAAATAGGGGTGCCGGTGGTGGTGGTGGTGGTGCATTTTCATATGCTGAAGTAAGTGTAACACCCGGAGAAGTGCTCTATATACAAGCTGGAAAGCGAGGGGCTGCAGGTCCTGCAACCAGTAATTCAGCTGGAGGAAATGGTGGACAGTCTTGGGTTAGAAGAACTAGCCAATCCGGAACTATTCTATGTGGTGCTGACAATGGCAATGGAGGTGGGGGTGGTTCGGGTGGTGCTGGAGGAAATGGAGGCTCAACATCTTCCGGTGTTGCGGTAGGTGATATCAAGAATGCTGGAGGTAATGGTTCTGCTGGTTCTACATCAAATGGCACCGGTGGTGGCGGTGGTGGCAGCGGTGGCTATGGAGGAAATGGACAAAATGGAACAATAGGCTTCGGTGGAGCAGGCGGTGCCCCCGGCACTTTATTTATTAGTGGTTATGCAGGTGCAAGTGTTCTTAAAGGCACAGCATCTACGAGTAATTCAAACAATGGTGTTAGTCCTCTTGGAGGTACATCTGTTTATGGTGCGGGCGCTGCAGGTGCCGCCAGAGGTGGCTCTAATGGCTCTAACAATGGTGATTTAGGTGCTCCGGGAGCGGTTCAAATAAGGTGGTCGTGCCCTACATCCCCAAACGCAGGATTAGATGCAACAATTTGCTCGGGAGGTTCAACACAACTTAGTGGAACGGCTACGGCTGCTACAAATTGTTATTCCGCATCAAGTGGTACGCTATACTCTTATGGGTTCCCGAGTTCAGGTGGTACCTGGACAAGAAACAATACAACTTATGTTTTATTATCAAATACAACAACATCAGCAGGCGGGACATCTCCAGAATTATCCTTTGCTACTTCTACAACAAATCCGACAACCCTTGAACTAATAGCTACCTCTCCTGATATTAATGCCTCCGGTTGGAACAACTTAAGTTTATCTTTTAGAAGATTTTTGAATTATTATGCAGGTACTGCTCCGGATGTCGTTTTAGAGACTTCAACAGATAACACTAATTGGACTATAAGGTGGCGAACAAACCCAACGGCTGATGTGGCTGCCGGACAAGTTACGGGTATTAACCTTAGCATGCTTGATAGACAAACGTTCAAAATTAGATTTAGAGTTGTTAGCGGTAATATTTACAACTATGACCACTACCGCTTTGATGATATTTTGATAACAGGAGTTCAAAGCACTAACTGTTCGGTTGGTTATTCATGGTCTCCATCGGGTGGTTTGAGCAATACGGCAATTGCTAATCCAATTGCTAATCCAACAGGTACTACAACATACACAATGGCTGCCTCTACTGCAGGTTGTAGTGTTACAGATGATGTTATTGTAAATGTTAACACCCCATCTGTCGCACCAACCTCTTTAAGTGCTTCCGCTACAACCATTTGTAATGGGGGTAGTGCCACACTGACCCAAACCGGAGGTTCACTGGGTACGGGCGCTTCTTGGCAATGGTATTCCGATGCTAATTTCACCACCACCGTTGGAGGAACGCTTAGTTCATCAAATGCAAGCTTGTCAGTTTCACCAACTACCACGACCACGTATTACTTACGTGCTATAAACGGTACATCTCCCTGCGCGGCATCAATTCCGGCCTCTACGCCGAGTTCGGTATCTGTTACGGTAAATGTCAATGACCCATCTGTCGCACCCACATCATTGAGTACTTCCTCTACAACCATTTGTAATGGGGGTAGTGTTTCAATTACTCAAAGCGGAGGATTACTCGGTACAGGCGCTTCTTGGCAATGGTATTCCGATGCTAATTTCACCACCACCGTTGGAGGAACGCTCAGTTCTTCGAATGCAAGTTTGTCAGTTTCACCAACTACCACGACCACGTATTACTTACGCGCGATAAACGGTACATCTCCCTGCGCGGCATCAATTCCGGCCTCTACGCCGAGCTCGGTATCTGCTACGGTAAATGTTGTAAACCAGCCCTCAGCCGGTACGGTTACAAGCAATCCCGCATCAGGTACTTTTTGTGCCGGAACAATCGTGACAGCCAGCGTGAGCGGAGGCTCAGGGGGTACAGGCACTGTCATTGATGTGATTGAATATGACAATGGAGCTGGGTGGTTCACCTACAGTTCCGGAGTTGCAGCTTCCACAGGCACTATCCAATTTAGAACCTATCGTACGGCTTCAGGTAACGGGTGTTCTCAATCCTCAACAAATACAGCTACCGCTTTAACAGTAATCTCCTGTCCGGTTATTACGCCATCCGGCAGCTTATCCGCTTTCGCGGCATGTACCACCATTCCCAGCAGTCAACAATCCTTCACCGTTTCAGGTGTGGACCTAACTGAAGATATCGTGGTTTCCGCACCGGCCGGTTTCCAGGTATCACTCACAACCAATAACAACGACTTCGGAGCAAGTGTGAGCATACCCTTCGGTACCGGAACGGTGTCAAATGTTACCGTTTATGTGAGGATGTTATCCGCAAGTACGCCGGCTGCCGCTAATATTACTCTTTCCAGTTCAGGTGCCGTAACACAAAACGTAGCCGTGAGTGGTACGGTTAATCAAAATCTTTCTGCCGTTACCATAAGTGGCACCAACAACCAATCCATTTGCAGCAACGGTTCAGGCACCCAATTGACTGCCTCCGAAACCAACGGCGGAACAATCACCTCCCGGCAATGGGGCTACCGAACTACATCCGGAGGTTCAATTACCGACATAAGCGGAGCTACAGGCTCAAGCTATACGCCGGCGGGTTCCGATTTGCCTGCTGGTGTTTCTTATATTGTCTGCACATCTACCCCAACGTGCGGCAGTCCGGTAGTTTCCAATGAAATTACTGTAACCGAAACCGTGTTGCCGAGTGCATCCATTTCCTATACAGGTTCACCTTATTGTCCTTCCGTAACTTCCGTGAGCCCGAATTTTACCGGAACTTCAGGTGGCACTTACAGTTCAACAGCAGGTCTCACAATAACGGCTGCCGGTGAAATAAATCCGAGTACCAGTACGGCAGGTACTTACACAGTGACCTATACCATCGCAGCATCAGGTGGATGTGCTCAGGTGACGGCAAATACATCCATTACCGTTTCACCAAACATGACGGCAGGTGCAGCCAGTTCCACCCCATCCTTGTGTATCAGCACACCTCTAACCACTATTACCCACGCTACCGCGAACGCTACGGGTATTGGAACCCCCTCTGGTTTGCCGAACGGGGTTACAGCCTCTTGGTCAACCAATACTATTACAATAACCGGAACACCAACTCAATCCGGTCTATTCAGCTATTCCATACCATTAACAGGTGGTTGCGGTACTGCGAACGCGACGGGTTCAATAACTGTTAATGCTCAAAACACCATTTCTTTAACTTCAGCTGTTGGAACAGATGCGCAAACACCATGTGCAAACTCGGCTATAACGGGTATAACCTATGCCACAACAGGCGCAACAGGCGCAACACTTTCGGGAAATCCCGCCGGTGTTACCGGAAGTTGGAATAGTAACGTTTATACAATAAGCGGATCACCTTCAGCAACAGGGACCTTTAATTATACAGTTACCATGACCGGTGGCTGCACAGGTGGTACTAATACAGCTTCAGGTTCAATAACCGTGAACGCTCAGCCAACGGTTACGTTCACCGCTCAACCAGGTGCAACGGCTTGTACGAATGCTGATGTGACCTACACCACCCAGTCTGGGCAGTCGAATTATGTGTGGACAGTACCCGGCACATTGAATACGGATTATTCAATCACATCAGGTGGTATATCTTCAAGTAATACAGTTACCTTAAAGTGGCTAACCACAGGAAGTAAAACCGTAACGGTAAATTACAGCAATGCTTCAGGATGTTCTGCTACCGCAGCAACTTCTTCTACCGCAACGACAGTTTTAGCTTCACCGACAGTGAATGCAGGGGCTGATTTTAATATGTGTTCAGGTCAAACGGTGCAGATGAGTGGGAGTACGAATGCTACACCAACAAATGGAAGTCAATCTTCTACATATTCTGCTGGTAACGCTATCGTTATGTATTCTCCTACAACTCCTACCACCTCTGTGACTTCTACTTGTCCAATTCCTTTATCTGTTACTATTCCTCTAGGAGCAACAATTACTGGTGTAAATGTTACTTATGGTATCGTTGCTCAAAACGCGGCTTGGAGAAGTGAACAAAAATCCTATTTAAAATGTGTTTCGCCTGGTGGAATTTCTGAGTCTACAATTTCAAGTGGAACTCAAAACAGCGGTGGGTCTGCTACACTTAGTAGATCTAATTTAACGATTGCTAATGGAGTAATAGGAGGAGGAACCATCAATTTTGAGTTACACGCTTTTCAGATTTACACAGGTTCTGGTTGTGCAACAACATATGGGTATATAAGTAATAACACTTTCACAATCACAGTTAATTATTCATTTACAAATGTTTCATGGTCTCCTTCAACAGGCCTTTCTTCTACAACAATATTGAATCCAAGTTGCTCTGCAACTAATTCTGCAACCTACACATTAACTTCAACCTCAGGAAATGGTTGTTCCGCCTCAGATCAAGTGGTAGTAACCGTTTCAGG
>JBIJBG010000121.1:0-6242 GCA_044345355.1 Flavobacteriales bacterium | reverse complement strand
TTTGTATACTCCGCCGCAGCCTTACTGATTATTTCAGCCTGCGAACCGATAAAAAAAGGAAATGAATCCGCCGAACAGGACTCCCTAAAAACACCAAAATCAGACTCCACCGCTAAAGCCCCGGAGGACAAAACTAAAAGAGAAAGTCCGCCTAAACAAGCTTCATTTCTCTTGGACGGCGTTTCCGTAAGCATGAATTGGGGATCCCCCAAAGTCAAAGGGCGTGTCATCTGGGGCGAATTGGTTCCTTTTGACGAAGTGTGGCGAACGGGAGCCAACGAGGCCACCACCATCACGTTCGACCAAAATGCCGTGGTAAACGGAAAAGATATTCCATCGGGAACCTATGCACTGTTTACCATACTCGGAAAAAAAGAATGGACCTTCATTTTCAACACAAGGCCCGAACAATGGGGATCCTATGAATATGAAGCCGAAAAAGATCAACTTCGAATTACCTCAAAACCCGAGAAGAATGACATGTACGAATCATTGGAATTTGAAGCAGAAAACGGAAAAGTGTACATGAAATGGGAAAAAATGAAGGTAGGTTTTTCGGTAAGTAAAGGAAAATAAACGCATGAGAAAAGACGAAACCATCTTCCGCCTGATAGGCGAAGAGGAAAGAAGACAGCGCGAAGGGGTAGAACTCATTGCCTCTGAAAACTTCGTAAGCCAACAGGTGATGGAAGCGGTAGGTTCCTGCCTCACCAACAAATACGCAGAAGGCCTTCCCGCAAAACGCTATTATGGCGGATGCGAAGTGGTGGACCGGATTGAAAACCTGGCCATAGACCGTATCAAAGAACTCTTCGGGGCCGTATGGGCCAACGTGCAGCCGCATTCGGGAGCTCAGGCAAATGCCGCCGTGATGTTGGCCTGCCTGAAACCCGGCGACAAAATTTTAGGTTTCGACCTGTCCCATGGGGGACACCTCACCCACGGCTCTCCCGTCAATTTTTCGGGTAAACTCTACCAGCCGTCGTTTTATGGCGTGGAGCGCGAAACCGGCAGAATAGACTACGATAAAGTAGCTGAAGCAGCAGAACGAGAAAAGCCCAAACTGATCATCTGCGGAGCTTCGTCCTACTCGCGCGATTGGGATTACGCCAGACTGCGCGCCATAGCCGATCAGGTGGGCGCTTTGCTTCTGGCTGATATTTCCCACCCTTCGGGCCTCATCGCCAAAGGCCTGCTGAACAATCCGATTCCGCACTGCCACATCGTAACCACCACCACGCACAAAACTCTGCGCGGGCCTCGTGGCGGCTTAATCATGATGGGCCAAGACTTTGAAAATCCGTTCGGTGAAAAAACACCGAAGGGCGAACTCAAAATGATGTCAGCCCTGCTGGATGCCGGCGTTTTTCCAGGAACCCAGGGTGGTCCGCTGGAGCACGTGATTGCCGGAAAGGCTGTGGCCTTCGGCGAAGCGTTGGACGTATCATTCCGCACCTACGGCGAACAGGTAATCCACAATGCGGCCGAAATGGCCAAACATTTCGTAGCCAAAGGATATGGCGTGATTTCTGAGGGTACGGACAATCACCTGATGTTGATAGACCTTCGCAGCAAAAACGTTACCGGAAAACAAGCCGAAGCCGCTTTGAATAAGGCCGGCTTTACGGTGAATAAGAACATGGTTCCGTTTGATGATAAATCGCCGTTCGTCACAAGCGGAATACGCGTGGGAACTCCCGCCATCACTACCCGCGGACTGAAGGAAAGCGACATGGGCCAATTGGTGGAATGGATGGACGAAGTGATTCTGAACCACGAAAACGAAAGCAAACTGCAGAGCATCCATGAGGCTGTAAAAGCCCGCATGAAAGATGTGGCGATGTTTGCCTGGTGAGAATTTGACATGTTTTGATGCTTGAAGGTCAAAATGTCATTCATTCCCACATTTCTTCTCAATAAACTTCTTTTTTCCGCTTCGTTTCCCGGATGATTTCGGCCATCATGTTTTTGCGCAGCATGGCGGTAGCGGTAAGCATGGCGGCCATCAGTCCGCCCCCTACCCCGCAGGTAACGATGTCCTGCCCCGTGAGGTAAAACCCTTTGATATGGGTGCCCGGCCTCAGGTGCTTATTTCGAAAACGGGCGGGACTGTGCTCCAATCCATATACTTCCCCATAAGAATACCCCGCAAAATGCCGCGTACTGAGCGGAGTGGACAGCTCCTTATAAATCACTTTACCTTTTAGCTGAGGTACGTACTGATAAAGAATCTTCTCTAGCATATCACTGATGCCCTCTTTGATTCGCTCATAATCCTCTCCCCGCTTTTTCCAAGGGAAATCCTTCCACTTTTCCAATTCTTCAAAACGGCCCAATGTAATCACCTCGATGGTGCTGCGGCCCGGATGACGGCGCTGAAAATCGGGATCTTTGGCCGCCGGAAACGAAATGTAGGCCAATGGCAACGCGTCCGAATCTCCCTCCAGAAACTTCCGGAAGGTGGCGGCATGGTCAAACTCAGAAGGAAAAATCCAATAATTGCTTTTGGGCAGATTGAGTTCCTCAGGGGTGCCTTCCAAACCCAGATACAGGCAATGATGCGCAATGGATGGCTGAATTTCACCGAAAAGTTTCCTGTATAACACCTGGTCTTTCAAAAGTTTATTATACGTCACTTCCACTCCTGCTGAACTGACCACCGAATCGGCATGAAATTCCTTTCCGTCAGCCATGCGCACACCGATTACTTTGCCGCTTTTATGCAAAATTTCATCCACCTCGGCTCGCACTAAAATCTCACCGCCCGAGCGCAAAATCACCGGAGCAATTTTCTCGAAAAATATGGCCGATCCGCCCACGGGATAGTATCCGCCGTACAGGTAGTGCCTATCCAACATGGCATGCATTACGAAGGAGGACTTATCGGGCGTGAGCCCATAATCGCCGAATCGGGTAGTGATGACGGCTTTCAGTTTGGAGCTCATCCCTAACTCCGTAAGCACTTCATCGGTAGTTTTGGAGGCATACCGAAGATACGGATTGCGCAAAAAAGGAGCCGCCAAAGGCCTTAAAAAATCCGGCAGGACTTTCCAAATCTGAAAAAACATACCCTTTTTTTCCAGCTGGAACAACAAGTCGCGATAGCGGACAATTTTATCCCGTTCTTCGGGAAATTGGGAAGCCAGACCCTCAATATATTCTTCTTTTCCCTTGCGGAATTCAAACTTTTGGGTGCCGAAAAAAGCGGTATCGTACACCTCGCCCATATCGGCCCACTGAATGGGCGTGTCACACACATAATCGTAGGTGCTTTTCATGAGCGTTTTATCCGAACCCACCTCACCGATGTAATGCACGCCTACATCCCACTCCCAATCGTCGCGGGTGAATGTATGTGTGTAGCCTCCGGGCGTGTAGTGCTTTTCCAGCACGAGCACTTTCTTTCCCGATTTGGAAAGCATGGAAGCCAGGGCCAATCCGCTGATGCCGGAGCCGATGATGATACAGTCAAACCGGTCGGTTCCTTTGTACCGTTTGTAGGATTGAAAAAGCGTTTCGTGCATGATTGGGAACGTATTGTCCTTAATGTCTATCTGGTGAATTATCGTCGGATTAACATCAAATTTTCAGGGTCTGTTTTTCAAAGTTAAAACAAACAGCCATGTTCAGGTGCCCGTCCGATATTTTCCTTTAGAAAACTCTTTACACCATGATTTCAAACCGCAGTCCATACATTTCGGATTGCGTGCGGTACAGACATAACGGCCGTGAAGAATAAGCCAGTGATGGGCTATATGTATTTTTTCCTTTGGGATGTATTTTACCAATTGGTGTTCTGCCTGAAGCGGATTTTTTGCGTTGGTGGTGAGGCCGAGCCTCCGCGATACACGAAACACATGGGTATCTACCGCCATGGCAGGCTGATTAAATACCACGGAAGCCACCACGTTGGCCGTTTTTCTGCCTACGCCCGGAAGAGTTTGCAGAGCGTCGATGTCTGATGGTACTTCGCCTCCGAAATCCGCCACTAATTTTTGGGCCATTCCCACCAAATTCCTGGCTTTCTGATTGGGATAACTGATGCTGCGGATATACTGAAAAACTTCATCAGACGAAGCAGAGGCCAAACTTTCGGCATCGGGAAACCGCTGAAAAAGAGCAGGCGTGGTCAGGTTTACGCGCTTGTCCGTACACTGCGCACTCAGCGCAACAGCCACAATCAACTCGAATGGATTGGAATAATGGAGCTCCGTTTCCGCCGTTGGGTGGTGGTGTTCAAAATAATCCAGTACGGCCCTGAAGCGCTCCTCTTTTTTTAATGCCATAGAGCAAAAGAACAAAAAAAGAAGGCGAAAGTTGTTCGTTATTTTATTTTAACCTGAGCAACTTTTCGCCAAATTTGCGCCAAAGAGTAAAATATGATCACCGAGTTCAATCCCGCCCAAACCTACACCTTTAATTTCCCCACGCGCATACGCTTCGGTGCCGGAGTCATCGCCGAACTGGGGCCCTATCTGCGCGAGTATGGTTTTTCCAAACCGCTCATCGTTACCGATCCGATTATCCGCGAATTGGATTTTTTCAAAAAAATCGTTTCAGATCTTCAGGCGCAGGGCATGGCGGTGTCGGTATTTTCTGACATGCACAAAAATCCGGTGAAATCGGATGTGCTGGCCGGCGGCGATGCCTTCGACCAAAACGGGTGCGACTGCATCGTTGGAATAGGCGGAGGAGCAGCCTTGGACGTGGCCAGGGCCATCGTGTTGCGCATTAACCACCGCCGCGACCTGTTTGATTATGACGACCTGATAGGGGGTGATGTGCTGGTAACCAACGATGTTCCGCATTTCGTAACCGTACCCACCACCTCGGGAACGGGCAGCGAAGTAGGACGCAGCGCCATCATTTCGGAAGATGAATCACACAAAAAACGCATTCTGTTTTCGCCCAAATTATTAGCCAAAATCGTTTTTGCCGATCCGGAACTTACCATGGGACTTCCGCCCTTTGTAACCGCGGCCACGGGAATGGATGCCCTCACCCATAACATGGAGGCTTACATTGCCAAAAACTGGCATCCTATCTGCGATGGAATTGCACTGGAAGGAATGGCCATGATTGCGGCACACATTGAAAAAGCCACGCATCAGCCCGATATCACTTCACGGGCCTACATGTTGTTGGGCTCCATGATGGGAGCCATCGCATTCCAAAAAGGATTAGGCGTAGTACACTCACTATCACACCCGCTCTCTACCCTGCTCGATACGCACCACGGGCTTGGTAATGCCGTAAACCTCCCTTACGGAATGGCGTTTAACTATGCAGGGTGCGAGGAAAAATTCGAAAATATGGCGCGCGCAATGGGAGCCAAATCAGGAAAAGAACTTCCCGAATTTCTGTCTGAATTGAATGACCGGGTCGGAATACCACGCAAACTGAGCGATATAGGTGTAAAAGCAGAACATCTGGAGCAGTTGGCCGAATTGGCGATGGCGGATTTTGCCCATCCGAACAATCCAAAACCCTGCACCCGGGAAGATTTTCTGAAATTATATCAAGAAGCCCTTTAATGAGTCTGACTATAGGCATAACGGATACCTCCTCCCGCTACGAAAACTATCCGGCTTGGATAAAAGGCGGGCGCACGGACATAGAAATCATCCGCCTGTCGCACTCCGAAAACAACGCACATGAAGTGGATAAGTGCCACGGGATCGTTTTTTCTGGGGGTGTGGACATTCATCCGAAATGGTATGGACGCAGCGATATCTCTTATCCCGGCAGTCCGGACAGCTTTGATGTAAGAAGAGACGAATTTGAATTGGAAGTGCTGCGTCGCGTGAGAATCCTAAACCTTCCGATTTTAGGGATTTGCCGCGGCATGCAACTGATAAATGTGGCACTCGGAGGCAGCCTTTTTCTGGATTTAGAAACCATGGGCAAAAACGACCATACAAGGCACGGACTTACGGATGGAATACACGACATTACCGTGGTGAAAAACTCCCTCCTTTTTTCTGTTACCCGGGAGCTGCAGGGTATGGTAAACTCCGCTCATCATCAGGCATTGAACAAGGTAGCGCCCATTCTTCGCATTACGGCACTTTCAGAGGATCATGTGGCCGAAGCGGCCGAATTTAAAGAACCCGGGGGAAAACCCTGGATGCTTCTGGTTCAATGGCATCCCGAACGCCTGTGCAATACACATCCCGGCAATCCGCTGGAGGCAGATGTACGAAAAGCCTTTCTAAATGCGACAGAAAAAAATCAAAAATAAA
>JBIJBG010000120.1:0-6331 GCA_044345355.1 Flavobacteriales bacterium | reverse complement strand
CACAAATTTCGGCATCTCGCAGGGCTGAGGCAAAAGCCGCTGCGGTGGTGCCTGTTCCGGCCGCCATAAAAAATATATCTGCCTTTTCTTTCAGATGATCTGCCCATTCTGTACAACCCTCAAAACCTGCGCGGTTTGCTCCACCTTCGGGCACTATATGTATGGGTCCGAAACGTTTCAACAGTGAGGAAACAAAATCAGCATTTATCTTTTTCCCATATTCTTGCCGAGAAACAAACTCCAGATGCATGCCGCATCCGGCGGCAAATTTCAGGGTGGGGGAGAACTCATGCGGACGCTCGCCCCGGATTATTCCCACGGTTTTAATGCCGTATGCTTTTCCTGCCGCAGCCGTGGCATGAATATGGTTGCTGTAAGCTCCGCCGAACGTGAGGATTGCCGGTACGGGCATGGATAAAGCCTGCTCCAGGTTTCTTTTCAGTTTCCACCATTTATTTCCCTGGCAGTATCCGTGGGCCAGATCTTCGCGCAGCACATGAATGTCAACTAAAAATCCGCCTTCGGAAGCGAGGCGGATTTGTTCAAAGTGGGGCCGGTAAGCCGGATATTCGGCCATATTTTCAAAGCATGATTTCATTGCCTGACTTGTCACGAAAACGGAACTCGGTCAGACGGAAATCCATGTTCGGCAATACTTTCACCGGCTTTTTATAGTGCCATCTCCACGAGAATGCTTTGGAGAAAAATCCCTTGGTAAGATACGCATGAATAAACGGATGACATTCTATCGTCAGCCCCGCTTCTTTTTGTTCGGTAAACAGGTAGCGCAGCTGGTTTTCGATATCGTCCAACACCAGCAATGTGGCTTCTACTTTTCCCGTACCCTGGCATGTGGGACAAACTTCCTTCGTTTCTATATCCATTACGGGGCGCACCCTTTCGCGGGTAATCTGCACCAGCCCGATTTTGGAGGGGGGAAGGATATTGTGCCGTGCGCGGTCGCTCTTCATTTGTGCTTTGAGATGCTCAAACAACCGGGCTTTATTCTCCGATTTGTGCATGTCAATAAAATCAACCACGATGATGCCTCCCATATCCCTCAACCTGAGCTGGCGGGCTATTTCTTCTGCGGCTTCCAGGTTGGCTTCTATGGCATTGGATTCCTGATCGTTGTCGCGCCTAAGCATGTTTCCACTGTTCACGTCAATTACGTGCAGGGCCTCCGTGTGATCTACAATCAGGTATCCTCCGCTCTTCAGGGACACATTTCTTCCAAAGGCGGCCTTTACCTGTCGGGTAACTCCGAAATGATCGAAAATATCCAGGCGTCCTTCGTAAAATTTGATCATTTTTTCTTTGCCCGGCATGGTATTTTCCACAAATTCCTTCAATTCCTCGTATAAAGGACGGGAGTTCATCACCACGGAATCAAAACTGAAGTTTTCATTCATCAGGTCGCGCAGAATGGCTGAAGTGCGCCTGAGTTCACCCAGTACTTTGGCAGGTGTTTCACCTGTTTTGATAATGGATACGGCTTGTTCCCAGCGCTGAAGTTGCTCCCGCAGATCCCGCTCTATTTCGGATGTTTTTATCCCTTTGGCTGCCGTACGCACGATACATCCGAAATTTTTCGGAAGCAGAGGTGTGATGATTTTCTTCAGCCTTTCTTTTTCAGAGGATTCCTTAATTTTTGAGGAAATGGAAATACGGTCACCCAATGGGGAGATAACCAGATAGCGACCCGGAATGGAAATCTCGCAGGACAGCCGGGGACCTTTTTGAGAAATGGGCTCTTTGGCTACTTTTACCAGCAACCGCTGCCCGGGTCGGATTACGTCGGTTATCTTACCGTCTTTGGCAATATCCGGTTCATGTTTCAGATACATGAGATTTCCGGTTTTTTGTTTCCCGGAAATCAATTCATCCACATATTTATTCAGGGTGCGAATTCCGGGTCCTAAATCTAAATAATGCAGAAAAGCATCCTTTTCGTACCCGACGTCCACAAACGCCGCATTTAGGTTAGGCATTACCCGGGCTACTTTGGCGAGGTACAGATCGCCTACGGTATAGGCGCTGTCCATCATCTCCCTGTTAAATTCTACCAGTTTTTTGTCCTGAAGTACGGCAAGATAAACCTCGTTTCCTTTGACATTGATAATTAACTCATTATTCATAAACGAGAAAACGAAATTATGCGACAAAACAGGTTTGCCGCGTACTTAAATTACTCAGTAAAAGAAAAACCTATTTTTTCTTTTTGTGCCGATTTTTTCTGAGTCTTTTCTTGCGCTTGTGCGTGTTGATTTTACTTCTTTTTCTTTTTTTACCGCAAGGCATAGCTTTAAATGTTAAAGATGATTATTGTTTTAAAGTCCGTAATTTTCTTTTAGGTAGTTTTCTGCTTCTTTACCGGCTTCTTCATCGGGAGCATGTTTTTGATATTCCTTCAGGAAAAAGTCGGCTTTCACCTTATCTCCCATTTTGGCATACGTTTCCGCTTTGAAAAAGTAGGCATCATGGTAATTCGGATCGGCTTCCAAAATTTGATCAAACCGGTTGATGGCTTTATCATATTGGTTGGAAAGGATGGAAAAATCGGCAAGTTGCAACAGGGCTCGGATATTTTTCGGATCGGCATCTACCACTTCCCTCAGCAGGGAAATACCCTCCATCGGATTTTGTGATTTGCGCACCAGCACCGTACCTAAACCTGTTTTTGCGGTAAGATTTTCAGGAGAAACGGACAAGGCATTCCGATAGCATTCCTCCGCTTTATCCCAACGGTATGGACGATTCTCCTCATCTCCGAAGTCAGCCATACTCAGATAGCGGTCACCCGTCGCATTCCAGTCTTCAGGAGATTTGGTAAGGGAGGCCTTATCTTCCATAAAGAGTACGGCGGCTCCCGGATACTTTTCAACATCCCAGAAGAGAATTATCTCATTCAGAATGGCTGATTTCTCTTGCTCACCGGAAACCTCCGAAAGCTTTTTCTCCAATACGCTTATCTGCTCAAGCGATTCCTTTTTGAGCGACTTTTTGATTTCGGTCAATTGATTGCCAAGATCTTTTTTTACCTCGGCAATGGCCTTATCATCCAGACTCTTTTCCGAATAATTTTTGGGTGCCGCAAAAACAAGAACGAACAGAACCAAAGCTCCGCCGGTGGTTGCCAGTTGTATGACTTTAGCTCTGTTCAATTAGTCATTGTTTATTTCACTTTTTTCTTCACCTGATCCATGAATACTTTGGCAGGCTTGAAAGAAGGAATGTTGTGCGCCGGGATGAGGATAGTCGTGTTTTTGCTGATGTTACGCCCTTTTTTCTCAGCTCTTCTTTTAATGATAAAGCTTCCGAACCCTCTCAAATATACATTCTCGCCTTTAGACAAAGAATCTTTTACATTTTTCATCATGGCTTCTACAACGGCCTGTACTGCCACTTTTTCAACTCCGGTCGTTTCGGAAATCTGGTTTACGATTTCAGCTTTTGTCATTATTTCTTAGATTTTATATTGATACTCTTATGTTTTACCTAATTTTAAATCGGGGTGCAAATGTACGCCTCATTTTTTGAATTTTGTACCCGTGGAACATAAAATTTCGGAACTTTTAATAAAAAAATACCGCCAAATCAAGCGTGACCTGCCCTGGAGGCATACCAAAGACCCATATTTGATATGGCTCTCCGAGGTAATTCTTCAACAGACCAGGGTGGCCCAGGGGCTTCCCTACTACCTGAAAATGGCTGAACGTTTTCCCGATGTGGTTTCATTGGCATCCGCCAAAGAGGATGAGGTGCTGAAGCTTTGGCAAGGTCTCGGGTACTATTCCCGCGCCCGAAACATGCATGCTACGGCCAGAGAGGTTGTTTTAAGGTTTAATGGGCAATTTCCCCACACCTACCATGAACTTATATCCCTCCGTGGGGTCGGGGATTACACCGCGTCTGCCGTGGCTTCATTTTCTTCGGATGAGTGCGCCGCCGTAGTTGATGGAAATGTGATCCGGGTTTTATCCCGGCTATTTGCGATTTCCACCTCCGCCGATTCCGTACCGGGGAAACGCCTCTTTAAGGAACTGGCTACCGAAATTCTGAATAAGAAGTACCCCGGACTGCATAATCAGGCCCTGATGGAATTTGGGGCGTTGGTTTGTACACCCAGAAACCCGGCCTGTGCCTCTTGCGATTTGGCTTTTTTTTGCGAAGCCCGAATTACCGGTGACGTAATGCGGTTTCCAGTAAAAAAGGAGAAGAAGAAACCCCGCGACCGGTTCTTTACCTTTGTTCATTTCCGCAACCAGGGGATAACATGGATTGATAAACGCGATGATGCTGAAATTTGGAAAGGACTATACCAATTTCCCCTTTTGGAAACGGACAGGTTGCCCCATGCAGATGAGCTGAAGAATATGATTCAGCATCGGTTTGGCTTGCCGGAGAACAGCAGGATGCATATTTTTCCTTTGGTGAAACATCTTTTATCACACCAAAAATTGCATATCCGTTTTGTAACCGTGTCGGGCAAACCAGGCTCAGCCCATTCCTCATTTATCTCCGTGGATGAAAATGCCCTGGATCAGTACCCCTTTCCGGTGGTTATTGCCAACTATCTTGGCGGGCGTTAATTATTTCATATAGGAGATTCAAATCGGATCAACTCACTTTTTTATCCTTTTTAAGCAGAAAAATCGACTGTAGGGCTTGGTAATTTTACGTTAATTTATATTTTTGGTCTGGACAATTCAATATTCGGATAATTCATGAACGGAGTAAATAAAGTGATTTTGGTGGGAAATATGGGAATGGATCCGGTTTATACCAAGTTGGATAACGGTGCTTCCAAGGCCCGTATCCGAATGGCTACTACCGAAACATACCGCAATGCTCAAGGAGAACGGTTTGATCGCACGGAATGGCACACCATCATCCTTTGGAGGGGCCTGGCCGACCTGGCTGAAAAATACCTGCATAAAGGAAGTCGCATATACGTGGAAGGAAAACTGCGTACCCGGCAGGTTGTGGGTACTGACGGCGTGAAGAAAAATATCACCGAAATTGAAGCGGAGAATTTGGTGATGTTAGACCGTCGTCAGGATACTGCGGGTACAAAACCGACCTCGGCCGATGGGTACGATTTTGGTTCACCCAATCACTCGGCAGATCATGGAACGGCCGGTCATGACAGCCATTTTGATGCTGATTTGGAAAACTCCATCGGATTCTGATTTTTCTTTAACTTAAACTTACAGATTTTGGACGACCCCGGCGGTTATTTGATTTATTTCTTTCCACAAATCCAACAATGGATGTTTGCCGTTGCTTTTCATCCTGCCGTAAGCATTCTTTCGGTTATTTTTCTTTTGGTAATCTCCGGTTTGATCTCGGCTTCAGAAGTGGCTTTTTTTTCAATTTCCCCCAAAGATCTGGATCAAATTGAGGAAGAGTCCGCAAAAAAAAGACTTATGGCCCTGTTGGGCAAGCCCAAGTCTTTGCTCGCCACCATCCTGTTGTTGAACAATACCGTGAACATCTGTATAGTCGTCGTTTCAGACAACCTCCTGAATAAGCATGTTTCTTGGGAAAACACGCCCGAATGGTTATATTTTTCGGTAAAAGTGGTGCTCATCACCCTTGTTATCCTGCTTTTCGGAGAAATTACCCCCAAGGTGTATGCGACCAAATACAACCTCACACTGGCCAAGTTTTTCTCGGGCATCATGTCTTTTCTGGTGCGGATATTACGCCCGTTTACCTGGACTCTGGTCAGCATGTCTTCATTTTTAGACAACCGTTTGAAGAAAAAGGGGAATGCATTTTCGGTAGAAAAATTGACCGATGCCCTCGAATTGACCACCGGGGAGGAAATTAGTGATGAGGAACACAAAATGCTCAAGGGGATTGCCGAGTTTGGCTCTCTTGACGTATATTCCATCATGACGCCGAGGACGGATGTGGCCATGGTACATGTAGACATGAAGCTGCCTGAGGTTCTCCATGAAATTTTAAAAACCGGCTACTCCCGAATGCCTGTATTCCGCGAAAAAGAAGATCAAATCGTGGGCATACTTTATATCAAGGATATCCTTCCTTTTATTAACGAAACCGAAGAGTATGCCTGGCCTACACTAATTCGTGAGCCCTTTTTTGTACCTGAAAACAAAAAAATCGATGATCTGCTGAAGGAATTTCAGTCTAAAAAAATGCATATGGCCCTTGTGGTTGATGAATTTGGCGGCTTTGAAGGATTAGTCACTCTGGAAGATATCATTGAGCAGATTATCGGAGAAATTAATGATGAGCACGACGATGATGCAGTAGATTTTCATAAAATCACCGACAATGAATTTATTTTTGCCGGCAAGAC
>JBIJBG010000158.1:0-5224 GCA_044345355.1 Flavobacteriales bacterium | reverse complement strand
GGGATTAGCCTTACTGGGCTTTTCAGTTCATGGCCAAACCTTCAGCAAAGAAAAAGCAAAACTGTTTTCCGAACTGAAAGATTTATTCAATTATAACGACAGGGAAAAAGCCAAGCAGCTGTCTGAATTGATGGATGCCGAACTCAAAGCAAATCGTCTGACTGAAGAGCGGCTGATCTTAATGCAGGAATTCTTTAATGAATTAGCCAAAAAAAAATACCGTGTGTATCCGTTTTATTCCGATTTTCTGTCTGCCTCCATTATATCGGCCGAAAAACAGCTGCCGGACTCTGAATTTAAGATTTGGCATCAAGCGGCGCTTTATGTGCTTAAAAAAAAGCCGCAGGGCACCACTGAAGATTTTTTGGCCAATTCAGGCCGATTGTTCAGCAACAATGTAATCTATGAATCGAGTTCCTGCAAATGGAAGGTCTATGGAGGATTCCGATTTGAGTTTTCTGACGGAAAAGAACCCGAAGTAGTTTTTTCCGGTGTAAATCTGGTCGCGTATTCCAGAAACGACAGTGCGCTGATTTTTGATACCCGGGGAAGTTGGATAATGACTGAAAACAGATGGACGGGCAAGGGCGGACAGGTCTATTGGGAGCGGGCCGGCATGCCCAGGGAATGGGTGAATGCCAAATTAAATAATTACACGATTTCACTGAAAACGGCAGAATACAGGGCCGACTCGGTAGAATTCATGCACACCCGCTACCTTACAAAACCTATTTTGGGCTTTTTGGAAGAAAAAGTATTAAATAATATAACCGCTGAAAATGCCTCTTATCCAAGATTTTCGGGTTATGACAAACGCATCAAATTAGATCGTCTATCTGAAGAAGCCGGTTATTTGGGCGGTTTTCAGTTTTTCGGAAATAAATTCATCGGCTCGGGCGATGCCTCTAATCCGGCCCTGATCATTTTCAACAGGAATAACCTCCCCTTTATAAAAATAGCTTCCTTGAATTATAACTTTAAAGAAAATACCATTTCATCCGACGATGCGGAAGTAACGATTTATCTGATTCGAAACGACACCATTGATTCCCTTTACCAACCGGGTTTAAATTTTAAGTTCATCACTGACAAGCGCGAACTCACCCTGCTCAGGTTGGGTCAGGGCATGCAGAAAAGCCTTTATCAGAATACCTTTCACAAACTGGATATGGATATTGAAGCCCTGTACTGGAAAACGGGGGAAGATAAAATTGATTTTTCCACTACCAAGGGCGCATCGGAAGGAAGAGCCAACTTCTATTCCGCCAATTACTTTCGGGACATGTTGTATGAAAAACTGGACGGTGTTGGGGATTTAAGCCCTTTGTATATGCTGAAACAATTTTATACAAAAAATGCCCCCAGAAAAACATTCACCGGAGAAGAAACCGCAAAATACCTTCGAGATGACCCGTCACAGGTTCGTCAATTCATCATGCTTATGTCCATATACGGCCTTATTTCGTATAACGTAAATAAAGACGAATACGTGGTGAAGGATCGGTTTTTCCATCTGGTGAACGCCAGATCCCGCCTTTCGGATTATGACATAATCGAATTTAATTCAACGATCAAAGAAAAAAACGCCACGTTAAGCTTATTAGATTATAATCTGAAAATGCGTGGGGTTGGCATGATTCAACTGAGCGATTCCCAACAGGTAGTTTTATATCCGAAAGAGCAGGAATTGGTTATGGGAAAAAACATGGACTTTTCCTTCGATGGGCTTGTTTCCGCCGGCAAGTTCAGCTTTTTCGGGAAAAATTACGATTTCAATTATGAAAACTTCAAGATGAATCTGCCATCCGTAGATTCCATTCGTCTGGTAGTAAAACGATTTACACCGGATGAGAACGGCGGGTATTCCGATGTAAAGGTTCCCACGGCCATTCATGACGTGCGGGGTGTATTGGAAATTGATGCTCCTTTTAATAAATCCGGAATAAAATCAATCGGACGATTTCCGGTTTTCCAGAGCACTCAGAATGCCTACACATACTACGAAAACCGATCTATTTGCGGAGGTGTTTACAAACGGGATTTATTCCATTTCCAGATTGATCCGTTTGAAATTGACTCGTTGGACGAATTTCCTACCGAAAACCTACTTCTGGATGGAACGTTCACCAGTGGAAATATCTTCCCCGACTTTAAAGAAAAATTGCGGGTAATGCCTGATTACAGCCTGGGTATCCGTTCATCTGCCCCACAAACCGGTTATCCAGCCTACGGAGGCCCTGCCAGGTATTTTAACACGATTACCATGTCTCATGAAGGCTTAAGAGGTAGCGGTCGTTTGGAATATTTATCATCAAAAACTGAGTCAGAAGATTTTCGTTTTTACCCGGACAGTCTGAATGCACTGGCTAAAAAATTTACCGTAGATAAAACCATCGTTAAAAACGGCACTCCCGACGTGAAGGCGGATTCCGTATCGGTGCACTGGGAACCGGGTAATGGAACCTACGAAGTTAAAAACCTGGGAAGCGGATTCAGCATGTATGACGCTAAGGCGTTACTTAACGGAAAAATGACGGTTACGGAAAACGGACTGAAGGCAGGAGGAAAAATTGACTTGGGAAATGCCGAACTCCGGGCTGAAAAGTTTAATCTGAAACCTGAAAATATTCTTTCAGACAGTACCGATTTTATGCTGAAAGAACTAGATATTCTGACGGGTGCACAGGGAATTTCTCTAAAAACGGCGAATATGAAAGCCGACGTTGATTTCAAACTGAAAAAAGGAAAATTCGAAGCCAATGACGAGAATGCCTTTGTTGACTTTCCCATTAATCAATACAGAACATTCAGCGAAAAGTTGGACTGGGATATGCAGAGCAACAACATGGAACTGCGATCAAAAGCAGAACATGAAAAAGAAGGGTTTAAATTATTGTCCATGCACCCCGAACAGGGCAATCTGGAATTTAACTCACCCTACACCCTATTCAATACGAACGAAAAAGTTCTTTACGCCGAAAAAGTAAAGCACATAGATGTGGCAGACAGCCGGTTATTGATTCCTGACGGAAAAGTAGTGGTTAGGACCGGAGCGGTCATGGATACCTTAAAAAACACCCAACTCCTTATGCCCGCCGAAAAAACCAATCATACACTGAAAGAGGCCGTCGTGAAAATTGGTGGCAAATTCAATGTGGCCGGGGAGGGTGTTTATGAATACAAAGACAACACGGGCAGGGTGCAAAATATTCGAATGAACTCTTTGGAGGTTACCGAAAAAAAAGAAATACATGCAAAAGGATCGATTCGCATTTCCGACAGTCTGAAATTTATGCCCCACGTATTTTACAAAGGTGATTTCAGTTTATTTTCCCAAAATCCGGAACCCTTCGTAAAGGGATATATCAGCTTAGAACACGGATGCCCATTGCTCACCAAAAAATGGATGGAAACTGAGGGCTTTATCGGAAGCGGAGAAATTCTGCTGCCCGTTCCTCAAGAAGCAAGAGACGAAAGCAAAAACATCCTGTTCAACGGCTTTGCCTTTGCGTCTGATTCAAGCGGTTTTTACCCCGTGCTGATTTCCGGGAAAAAAAATTATGCCGATATTGAAGTGGTAAGCGCCTCGGGTTATCTCATGTATGATTCCAAAACAGGAGAATACAAAGTGGGAAATAAAGAACGTCTTACCGATGATGAGGCCGATGGTAACCTTATGGTTTTTAATCCTGCCGATTGTTCAGCCTATGGGGAAGGCAAATTGGAAATCGGTGGAAAACTCGGACAGGTAAATACCGTATCGGCGGGCAGAATCAATTATCTGCCTGCAGATACCACCACCGAATTGGACGTGGTGTTTGGTATTGATTTCTTCTTGGACAACAGCATTTGGGATCTCATATTTTCCAAAATAAAAGATAATCAGACAGGGAGTTCAAGCTTAAGTGACCCTGATATTTTGATCAATTTAGGCAGACTGATTCCGGACGGTAAAGAAAGGGATCGCTTTATGGCCAAGGTCGGTCAAACGGACAAGCTTCCGTCCGAGTTGGCAAAGACCTTCCTTTTTACGGGAGTGCATCTATACTGGGATAAGAACAAACGTTCTCTGTTTCACGACGGGAACGTGGGTATCCTGAGCTGGAATGGGAAAATGTATAACCGGCAGGCTCTGCTTAAAATGGAGATAAACCGAAAAAGAAGCGGAGATGTGATTAATCTTTACATTGAATTTGATGCCAATAATTGGTACTATTTTAACTACAGAAATAACATCATGCAATTCTATTCCTCACACAACACGGAAATTAATAATAAAATATTGGAGTTAGACGCCAAGAGACGGACAGTAGAAGGCGGAAACGGCATTCCTCCCTACCAGTTCACACTGGGAACCAAGCGTCGGGTAGAACAATTTTTAGAACAGTTTTAAAAGCGAAATCTATGGATATTTTCATTGCATTTCTGTTTCTTCTGGAAGGATATTGTCTGGGTTCAATTCCTTCCGCCGTTTGGATCGGTATTTTATTTTTTGGAAAAGATGTGAGGCAGTTCGGCAGCGGAAACGCCGGTGCCACCAATTCCTTCCGGGTTTTGGGCTCGGTTGCAGGCACAGTGGTACTTACAGCGGACATTCTTAAGGGCTTTATGGCCGTTAAAATCCCCATTTGGCTGCACATCCATTCTCCCATATCGGCATTATCCGATGGTGATTTCAATTTATTGTGCGGGTTTATGGCCGTGGTGGGCCACTTATATCCGTTATTTGCCAATTTCAAAGGCGGAAAGGGCGTCGCCACCGCATTGGGCATTATGCTGGCTGCCGCGCCGGAAACTTCCGCATTAACTCTTCTTTTTTTCATGCTGGTTTGGCTTAGTTCAGGCTATGTGTCTTTGGCTTCAATAACCTCGGGTTTATTTTTTGCCTTTATCTACTTTTTTCTTTTTAAAACCGAATCAGAATTACTGTCGGTGCTTACCCTGATTATGCCTCTGTTACTCATTTATACGCATAAATCCAATATTAAGAAGTTAATTAGAGGATCTGAAACAAAAACAATCCCATTTTCAAAAAAAAGTAAAAACAACCCATGAAAGATTGCAAAATTGTTTTTTTGCTTTACATTTGCTCCACAATTAACAAACAAAATTATATCAAATGAAAGGTTTAACTAAATTTTTGGCAGGAGTTTTTGCTGTAGCATTATTAGCTTCCTGCGGTGGTAAAAATGGTGCTGACAAAGCAGCTACCGAGTATCTGAAC
>JBIJBG010000116.1:0-6402 GCA_044345355.1 Flavobacteriales bacterium | reverse complement strand
CGGTGAGCCTGATTTTGCCCAAATTCTGCAGGTAACACCCGGGGTTGTTTTTACCGGAGACCAAGGCGGCCAAATTTACATACGAGGGGGATCTCCCGTACAAAATAAGCTGTTGCTGGACGGTGTCATTCTCTACAACCCATTCCACAGCATCGGTCTGTTTTCGGTTTTGGAAACGGAAGTAATCCGCAGCGCCGATGTGTATACGGGCGGTTTCGGTGCCCAATACGGTGGGCGAATTTCCAGCATCATGGACATCACCACGCGCGACGGAAATACCAAACGATTTTCGGGTCGGGTCGGAGCCAACACCTTCAGCAGTAAACTGGTGCTGGAAGGCCCTCTGAAAAAAATGAAGGAAGACGCTAAAACCTCCGCATCCATTTTAGTGGCGGGAAAATATTCCTACCTGCCCCAATCCAGCCGTGTTCTGTATTCCTATACGGAGCGAGGCAAGGACGGACTGCCGTTCGGTTTCGGTGATGGATATGCCAAGCTCACGATCAACGGTTCGGGCGGAAACAGAGCCAGCCTCTTCGGGTTTGCCCATACGGACCGAGCCACCTTCAATAAAGTTTCAGACATCCGCTGGAACCAATTCGGCGGCGGGTTAAACTTTACGGTAATTCCGGGAGCCGCCAACGTGAAAATAGACGGGGTATTTGGCTACTCCTATTATAAAATTGCGCTGAACGAAGAAAACAAATCGCCCAGAAGCAGCACCGTGAACGGCTTTAATTTCGGCCTGGATTTCAGCAGCTTTTACAAGCGAGACAAACTCCAATACGGAATTGAGGCCATCGGGTTATCTACCGATTTCCAATTTTACAACGCCGTAAACCGGCAGATAAACCAAACCGAAAATACCACCGAATTTGCGGGGTATGTGCGATACCGCATGAACCGGGGCATTGTGGTCTTCGACCCCAGTTTCCGTCTGCATTATTATGCTTCACTGAACAATGTCTCTCCCGAACCGAGACTCGGAATAAAAATCAACGCGCTGGAAACCTTCCGGATTAAAGCTTCCGGAGGAATGTATGCCCAAAACCTGATTGCCGCCAACAACGATTATGATGTGGTTAACCTGTTCTACGGATTCCTGAGCGGATCGGCCAACCTGCCGGCCCAATTCGACGGAAAACCCGTGCGCAGCCGTCTGCAAAAAGCCGAACATGTGGTACTCGGGTTTGAGTGGGATATTTTGAAAAATTTGTTTCTGAATGTGGAAGGATATTACAAAAACTTCCGCCAGCTCACCAACCTGAACCGATTTAAAATTTTTGACGATAACGCCGCAAACGCTGATGAGCCCGACCGTTTCAAAAAAGATTTTATCATTGAAAAAGGATACGCCGCCGGTTTAGACGCCAGCCTTACCTACAGCACAGATCGGATTTATGTATATGGAGTCTATTCCCTCACGTTTACCGAGCGTTTTGATGAATTGGTAACCTATTTCCCTTCGTTTGACCGCCGTCATAACGTGAACTTTGTGGCTTCGTACAAGTTTGGAAAGAAGAAAAACTGGGAGGTGAGTGCCCGCTGGAACTTCGGTTCAGGATTTGCCTTCACTCAGAGTGCCGGCTACTTTGAAAATTTAAATTTCCAATCCGGCATCACCACCGACTACACCTCGGCAAACGGTGATTTAGGCATCCTTCTGGCAACCGTAAACGGAGGTCGTTTACCCACCTATCACCGACTCGACTTGGGTGCAAAATATTCCCACAAATTTACCGACCGGGTAAATCTGGAAATCAATGCAGGCGCTACCAACGTGTACAACAGGGCGAACGTGTTTTATGTAGACCGGGTAACCTTCAACCGCGTAAATCAATTGCCGATTCTTCCGTATCTCGGGTTCCAGTTAGGATTTTAATGCCCTGTGGGTTATTGATTAATCCGGCTCAGAAACCATACGGACTCCTTTTTTGCTGCTGAAAAAGGTATCAAATATCAAGTATCAGGTATAAAATACAAGATGTTCATTGCCTAAATAACGTTGACCTTTTTCCATTTTCAAATCATCCGGAGCGCAGCGGAACAGGCAACGCATGAGCGAAGCGAGTAACCGTAGCGGAATAAATTATCACATCATCCCCTTTCTGCGGGATATTTCTCATCAGCCTGCTTCAATTTAGCCCCGATCTGACCCGTGAGGATATGCCCGAACATGACAAAGTCGGAACCGAGCGACCACAAAGGATACTGAAAGGTGGCCGGTGTATTCTTCTCAAAGAAAAAATGTCCGAACCAGGCGAAACCGTACCCCATAACCGGGACGAGCGCGAAAAGCCACCAATTCCCCGTAAGGGGTGCTGCCAAAGCAAGACCGATAACCCCGAAGGTGCCGATAAAATGCAAATTTCGCGATACCGGATGACGGTGTTCGGAAAGGTAAAAAAGATAAAACTCACTGAAATTCGGAATGCGGGCCGCTTTGCTCATAATCGGATTACTTTTTTTTCAAAGATGAGGCATCCGGCCGAATTTTGCAAATCTCCGAAACATCCAACACCACCTTGTGGATAAAAGGAACTTCCCATTTTTCGGATTTCAATTTCTTTCTCTAAATTTGTCGTCCCGACGCAAGCTTGAAATCGTAGACAAAAATTAAAGAGTTTATGATTTTAATGCCTTTCAAAAATTCATGGTAAAAGAGTTGATTTACTCAGCTCCCCATGCACTTGAACTATCCGCCATCTTCCGGATTACGTTTGACAAAACTGCCCCCAAACCGTCAGACAAAAGTATTTCGGAATTAGCCCTGTACCTTTCCGACAGGGAATTTTGCTATGGCGCACTCGCCAAGGTTTCCCGCTCCTTTGCGGTTGTCATCCGACAACTGCCGGAGGAACTGCGAGATCCCGTCTGTATCTTCTACCTTACGCTTCGCGCGCTCGACAGTATTGAGGACGACATGAACCTGAATGCCGGGTACAAAAATCAGCTGCTGCGTCACTTTCATGCCCAATGCGGCGACGGAATCCTCACCTATCCGGGCATTGGCGATACGGAAGATTACCGAATGCTCATGAAACACTACGACAAAGTGGCCCGTGTGTTCTCATCCCTCGCACCGCCCTACCGGCAGGTGATACAGGATATCACCCGACGTATGGGCAACGGCATGGCCGACTACGCCGACGGCAAAGTGCAGACAATTGCCGATTACGACCATTATTGCCATTATGTGGCAGGATTGGTCGGCCACGGACTCAGCGGCTTGTTTTCCGCGTCGGGATTGGAAAAGAAAGACCTGAAAGATCGCCTGGAATGGTCGAACTCCATGGGCTTATTTCTTCAAAAAACCAATATCATCCGCGACTACCGGGAAGACCTGGACGAAGGCCGCCACTTTTGGCCCCGGGAAATTTGGGGAAATTATACCGACGACTTTGCGGGCTTCAGCCGCCACCCTGAACATGCCGATTCATTGGCCTGTCTGAACAGCATGGTAGCCGATGCTTTGCGCCACCTGCCCGAGGTAATCCGTTATCTGAAAGAACTGCAAAACCCGGAAGTTTTCCGCTTTTGTGCCATTCCCCAAATCATGGCCGTGGCCACATTGGCCAAAGTATATAACAACCCGGCCGTATTTATCGAAAACGTAAAAATCCGGAAAGGCATGGCCGCCAAAATTATGGTATACACCAATGGCCTGAACTTCACGCTGAATGAAATACGCAGGCATTTAGAATCCATACGGGCCAAGGCTTCCCCTTCCCATGCCAAAGACAGGGAAATCAGAGAAGCCGTGAACCGGGCCTTACATTGCCTGTACCATGCTGCCGTAAAAACCGAATCCGAAACAACCCTGTTTTACGCTTAAGCGATGACAAACGCCCAGACAACAGCCATTCATCAGACGGCGCACACAGAAAGCGAAACCCGGGAAAACCCGGTGTATGATTACTGCATTATCGGTGCGGGTGTAGCCGGTGCCGCCCTGGCCGCCTTTCTGGCCGACAGGGGAAAATATATTGCGGTAATTGAAAAAGATTTTTCAGAACAAAACCGCATCGTGGGTGAACTGCTGCAACCTGGAGGCGTAGAAAAATTAAAGGCTCTGGGATTGTACGATTGCCTGGATGGAATCGATTCCGCTCCCGTGACAGGATATGCCATTTTTAAAGAGGGAAAAGAGATCAAAATTCCCTATACGGAAGCTGCGCAACAAAATCACCGGGCGAGATAACGTAACCCTGTTGGAGGGCAACGCTGTAGAACTGCTTAAAAATGCCGGAGGAAAAATAACCGGAGTTCGCTACATAAAACGCCATACCGATGAAGAAAGCGAAGTAAAAGCCGCATTAACCATCGCGAGTGACGGTTTCTTTTCCCAATTCAGAAAAGAACTCAGTAACAACAAAGCATCCGTGAGCGGATTTTTCCTCGGCTTGATTCTGAAACATGCCCAACTCCCCCATCCCGGACACGGACACGTATTCATTACCGATACCTCCCCTTTTCTGATATATCCCATCAGCTCCTTTGAATCGCGTATGCTGATTGATTTTCCCGGCAGCATGCCACCCAAAAAAGGGCCGATGCTGAAAGAAGAACTCCGGGCCCGGATTCTTCCGTTTCTTAAACCATCCCTGCACGAAGCGTTCCTGAAGGCCCTGGAGGAAGGCGATTTCAAAACCATGCCCAACCATTACATGCCCGGAATGCCCGTGATGCGCGAAGGTGCCATGCTGATCGGAGATGCATTGAATATGCGGCATCCGCTCACCGGCGGAGGCATGACGGCATCCTTTTCGGATGTGTTGTCATTGGGCAATCTGCTCGCCGAGGCATCGGATAGCGCCGATTCTAAAGGCATGATGCTCCGCGTGAACCGGTTTTACTTTGAGAAACGGAATCAAAACAGTACAATCAATATTTTGGCCGATGCCCTGTACCGGGTATTCAGACACAAGCCCCTGGCCGATGCCTGCTTTGATTATCTGGCTCAGGGTGGGGCCTTTGCACAGGAGCCAGTCAGCATACTCAGCGGCATCTCGCGCGATAAAAATCTGTTGGTAAAGCATTTTTTTGCCGTGGCCCGTTTCGGTGCATGGAACCTTGTGAAAAAAGGACATGGGCCCGGCGAAGCCTATTCCATGATCAGACATGCCTTCCGCATCGTGTATCCCCTGCTCAAAAATGAACGCCCCAATCGCCTTCAGCGCTTGGCGCTTGAAATAGGCAACCTGTTATTTCCCGAATTCAGAACCTGAAAATTTGTTTGTATGTCAACCGATATCGATACCAAAATGAGTCCAAAAACAGCCGAAGCACTTTACCGTGTATTTGAAACCTATTCCGCTGCAAATCCTGTTCCCGAAACACCGGCCGGCCTGTACGATGCCGTGAGGCACATCATGGCCATACCCGGTAAGCGGCTGCGCCCCGTTTTGCTGCTGGCAGCTTCCGAGATGTTCGGTACGGATGCTGAAGAAGCTGCTCCCGCCGCATTGGCCGTAGAATGGTATCACAACAGTACATTGGTTCATGATGACATCATGGATGCCGCCGACCTTCGTCGCGGCTTGCCCACCGTACACAACCTATACGGTATCAATACGGCCATCAATACGGGAGATGTCATGATTATCCGTACTTACGAGATTTTGACCAGATTGAACAATGCAGGAGCCTTAACCGTGATGAATGTATTTACCAAAGCGGCCACCGAAGTGATTGAAGGGCAGACTTTGGACCTGGATTTTGAAACCAGGCGAGACGTAACCGTGGAGGAGTACCTAAAGATGGTAGAAATGAAAACCTCGGTATTGATTGCGGCAGCGGTAAAAATGGGTGCACTCATTGGCGGAGCCGGGGCGAGGGACGCTGAAGCCATGTATCATTTCGGGCTAAACCTGGGTATTTCGTTTCAGATAAAAGACGATTGGCTGGACAGTTTCGGTGAAGGCGGAAAAACGGGCAAAAAAGTAGGCGGAGATATTTTGCGCAACAAACGCACCCTGCTCTACCTTACGGCAAGAACAAAGGCAGACGAAAAGCAAAAAGCCGAATTGGACCGGCTGGAAACCGAACCAGACGGAGAAACCAAAATACAAGCCACTTTAGCCATTTGGGAGGCTTTGGGCATACGGGATTTGGTGGAGAGGCGTATGGCTGATTTTTATGCAGAGGCCTTGCGGAATTTAGATTCCGTGATGATGGAGGAAGATCGAAAAACGGTACTGCGCGATCTCGCCAGGCGGATTTATGCCCGCGATTTCTGAAAAGGATCATCGAAAAAAAATCGTTCGTATTACTAAAACGCGCTTCATCCGTAAACCCTTAGGAGGTAATTAAAACCAATGATAAAAGAGCGGGAAAATCAACCAAACGCAAAGTATTTTTTGATTCCTGCTAAGCAAGACTCCACGGCTATACCCGCAATAA
>JBIJBG010000115.1:0-6434 GCA_044345355.1 Flavobacteriales bacterium | reverse complement strand
CCGACGGCAGCGCGGGAAAACCCGCCATTACCCATTACCAAGTTTTAAAACGTTTCGGATACGTCACGTTGTGCGAATGTGTGCTGGAAACGGGCCGAACCCACCAGATCCGCGTGCACATGAAATACCTGGGCCATACCGTATTCAATGACGACCGTTATGACGGTAACCGGGCCTTAAAAGGACCGAATACGGCTTCATTCAAGCATTTTGTGGGCAATTGCATGGAATTGATTCCCGGTCAGGCCCTTCATGCCAAAACATTGGGATTCAAACATCCCGCCACAGGCGAATGGATGCAGTTTGATTCCGAACTTCCCGACGGCTTCAAAAAGCTGCTGGACAAGTGGGGAAATTATATAACCCACACCCTGAAAGAAGATATTCAGGGTTAATGTTTCCCGTTTTTTCTTTTAGATTTCGGAGTGCAAAGGCTCTTGAATTAAGCGAAAAACAGGCCGCAAATAAAACAGAAGAAAAAACAGGTATTCCGCTTTTTCTTATGACCATCCAACATTTGAGAGCCTTAAATAACCGGGCCGATAAAAATCTGCCCGATAAAAAAGGGTTACTCTTTGTCCGTTTTGAAGGTGGCCACCAATCGAAACCCGACAAAACAATGGGCTGAGGCCGCTTGAAGCGGTTTTCTGCGACTGATATACTGATCCTTATACATATCAGCCCATGAACCGCCTTTAAGGGTAAAAAAGCCGTCTTTTCTTTCAGATTTCCACTCAGCAGGATTGGCACCGTCCACACGTTCAAAATCAATAAATACATCCGAAACCCACTCCGAAACATTGCCTACCATGTCATACATACCATACGGATTAGGATCGTAACTCCCCACGGGACAGGTATGCAGGCAGCGGTCACTGATAAAATTACCCTCATCCGTTTTGTAGTTTCCCCTGAACGCTCTCTTTTTAGCATCATAAAGGCCAAAAACACCGCAGTCGTACAACCATTTATCCGTATTCTCAAAACCGTAGCATGTTTTTTCCACTCCGCCCGCAGCCGCATATTGCCATTCTACGGCACTCGGAATCCGAACTTGGCCATATACCTGCTTTGTGGATGGTAAAGTGCTCAGATACTCCTTTACTTTGATACCGGCCCATTCGCAAAATGCCCCGGCTTTGAAAAAATTCACCCCCACTACCGGATAATGATCATACGCTTTATTTTGAAAGTAATTGAATGTGAGGGGTTCATTAAAGCCGTGCGGAAAATCCTTTACCCATACCAGGGTATCGGGCAGCAGGAGGAGCGCTTTGGCCGGATCGGTTTTAGCCAAATCGTGCAGAAATCGTTTATACCAAAGATTGGTTACTTCACGGTTCTGCATGTAAAAGGAAGCTATCGATACCAAGGAAGAAGGCGAGCGGTCCTGATCTCCCTCCTGTTTAAAGGTACCGCCGGGTATAAATACCCATTCGTTCAGCATGGCTTTACCCGGATTTTTCATTTCCAGAGTCTCATCTGAGATATAGGCGGGCACCCGCTGACTCTGGGCAGAAAAAGAAATGAAAAGAGAAACGGTTAATATGGAAATTGTTTTCATACGGACAGATTAAATTAAGTACAATGAACTGAATTTGGCGGGACAGCTTCAATAAATTCAGGATTTTTAAGGAATCAAAGGCGTCCGATCTTCAGAGGATACTGAAAAGCAAACGGGAACCGATTTTTGGAGATCGATTCCCGTTAACCCTTAACCCTAACCTATGAAAAAAACTTCATATAACTTGTTGCAAGGTCTGTGCCAAATTCCCGCCCGGAAAACCTAAAATTCTCTTAAATATTTCTGAAAACGATTTCCCCTTCAAACTGATCTATCACAATCTCCTTCGCCTTATCCACCTTGCCCGCCAGAATCATTTTCGACAATTCGTTCATCACCTTCTTCTGCAACACACGCTTCAGCGGACGCGCACCGAAGGTGGGATCATAGCCCAGTTGGGCCAACCACTCCACCGCATCGTCGGTAAAGCTCAGCCTGATGCCGTTGTTATGCTCCAGCATAGCGGCCGTAATGTCCAACTGCATCCGCACGATGGCCGACACATTTTCGCGGCTCAACGGCGTGAATAATATCGTTTCGTCAATCCGGTTCAGAAATTCGGGACGCAACGTTTTGCGGAGCAGATCAAATACTTCGTTCTTGGTTTTGGCCATGATTTCATCCTCGTTGCCCAGGGTAATTTCCGAAAAATTCTCCTGAATGATGTGCGAGCCGAGGTTGGAAGTAAGGATGATGATCGTATTCTTAAAATTCGCGGTGCGGCCTTTGTTGTCCGTCAGCCGCCCGTCGTCCAATACCTGAAGCAGAATGTTGAATACATCGGGGTGGGCCTTTTCAATTTCGTCGAGCAGCACCACGCTGTAGGGTTTACGCCTTACGGCCTCGGTGAGCTGTCCGCCCTCATCGTAGCCTACGTACCCCGGAGGGGCGCCCACCAAGCGCGATACGCTGTGTTTTTCCTGGTATTCGCTCATGTCGATGCGGGTGAGGGCATCTTCGTTGTCAAACAGATATTCGGCGAGGGCTTTAGCCAGTTCCGTTTTTCCTACGCCCGTACTTCCCAGAAAAATGAACGAACCGATGGGCCTTTTCGGATCCTGCAGCCCGGCCCGGTTGCGCCGCACGGCATCCGCCACGGCGGCAATGGCTTCCTCCTGCCCTACCACGCGCTTGTGCAGCTCATCTTCCAGATACAGCAACTTCTCCCGTTCGCTCTGCAGCATTTTGCTCACCGGAATGCCCGTCCAGCGGCTCACCACATCGGCTATATCTTCTGCGGTTACCTCTTCTTTGATGAGCGACTTACTGTCCGACTGCATCTGCAAAAGCTTGCCCTGCGCCTCGGATAGTCTTGCCTCCGCATTGCGGATCAATCCATACCTTATTTCGGCCACACGCCCGAAATCGCCCTCGCGTTCAGCCTGCTCGGCCTTAAACTTCAGGTCTTCCATTTCGGCCTTGGTTTTCTGTATGCTTTCCACCACCTCTTTTTCCGAAATCCAGCGCGCCTGTATGGCATTGCGTTTCTCGGTAAGGTCGGCAATTTCCCGGCTCAGTTTGTCCACCTTTTCTTCATTTCCCTCCCGGCGTATGGCTTCGCGTTCAATTTCCAGCCGAAATAGTTCACGCTCCACAGCATCTAATTCTTCGGGCTTGGAATTGATTTCAATGCGCAGTTTGGCGCAGGCCTCATCCATCAGGTCAATGGCCTTATCGGGCAAAAAACGATCCGTGATGTAGCGCTGCGAAAATTCAACCGAAGCCACCACGGCCTCATCCTTGATGCGCACTTTGTGGTGCATTTCGTATTTTTCCTTTATGCCGCGCAAAATGGAAATGGCATCTTCCGTGGAAGGCTCATCCACCTGTACCTTTTGAAAACGTCTTTCCAGCGCCTTATCACTTTCAAAATATTTCTGAAACTCATCGAGGGTGGTAGCGCCGATGGCACGCAATTCACCCCGGGCCAAAGCCGGCTTCAGGATGTTGGCCGCATCCATGGCTCCCTGTCCGCCTCCGGCTCCTACCAACGTGTGTATTTCATCAATGAAGAGGATAATTTCCCCGTCGGAATGTTGTACCTCTTTTACCACAGCTTTCAGGCGTTCTTCAAATTCTCCTTTGTACTTGGCACCGGCAATCAGTGCGCCCATGTCTAAGGCAAAAATGGTTTTGGTTTTCAGGTTCTCGGGCACGTCGCCTTTGATGATGCGGTGCGCCAAACCCTCGGCAATGGCCGTTTTGCCGACGCCGGGTTCCCCTATGAGTACGGGGTTGTTTTTGGTACGCCTGGATATGATGTGCAGCACACGGCGAATTTCCTCATCGCGCCCGATCACGGGATCCAGTTTGCCCGATTTGGCATCCGCATTTAAGTTGCGCGCATATTTGGATAAGGCATTGTACGTTTCCTCCGAACCGGCACCGGTTACTTTCGCGCCTTTGCGCAACTCGGCAATAGAAGCCCTAAGTCCTTTATCGGTTACTCCCTGGTCTTTAAGCGCCTGAGCTACCCGGTCATTTACGGACAACAGTCCCAGCAGCAACATTTCCACGGCCACAAATTCATCGCCCGATTCCTCTGCGTATTGCCCGGCCTTAGCCAACGCCTTAGCCGCATCCTGTGCGATGTGAAGATTTCCGCCCGTTTTGGCAAACGTACCTATGATTTCATCCGCCCTCTTCTCCAACTGTTCCAAATTGGCCTGCTGTTTCTTCAACAGAAAAGGGGTTATTTCTTTATCTTCTCGCAGCAGGGACATCAATAGGTGAGCCGTCTCCAGGTTCGGATTATCCTTGGCCAGAGCGGATTGTTGCGCAGCCTGCAAAATTTCCTGCGCTTTAACGGTAAATTTTTCCTGATTCATATTACAAGGGTATTTGCAGATGGATATGCAAAGAGTTTGCCGAACCGTTTACCACAGGAAATTTCGGCAGATTTTCATTTCGGAATATTCCCTGTTTTATTCACTTTCAAGAAAAATTAATCCCCGCAATACCTGACGAATTGTCGCACAAGCTCTCGCTTTCATGTCTTTTTGACAACTCGGCATGCGATAAAGGGATTGATTCCAAACCCATCAGGCCCTTCTGCCGCACCCACACTTTGAAAACGAAAGAAATTGGCTACATTTACCGCAAATTATGCAAACAGGCATGAAAAAACTAATTACCTGGATTCTTTTGTTCATGGCCGTTTCAGCCGCTTATGCCCAAAACGTGGGTATCGGTACGAACACCCCTGACAACACCGCCATTCTGGATCTCACCTCGGACAGCACGGGATTCCTTGCACCGCGCCTCACCAAGGTACAGCGCGACGCTATCACAGGCCCCGCCCACGGATTGATTATTTTCAATACCACGGACAGTACCCTGGAATTCTGGAACGGGCAATGCTGGCTTCGCTCTTACCAGCAGGACTGCAACGCCTGTTATTTCGATGTGAACATGAGCGCTCTCGCCGACACCATTGACCGCATCGTCACCGACTCGGCCATCGTGACTGCCGGATTGGTGCAGACGGGAGGGACTCCCACCTCGGTGGGATTTGGCGTATTGACCCCGCTTCCACCAGGAGTAACGGTTTCATTTTCCCAAAATCCCGTCACGTTGCCTGGTTCCACCGACATCATTTTCCATGCCGATCCCTTTGCACCCGCCGGCACCTATAACATCATCATCCAATTTTTCTGCGGAAGTTCATTCCAAAATATCCTTTTTAATCTCACCATTGAGCCCTGTTATATTTTGAACATCAACAACAGCGTGCTGAATTATAACATGGGTACGGATTTGTATAACACCTATCCCAATGCGCCCACCAACCAGCCCGTGTGTGTGGTGGCCATCGTGGGTACGGGTGTGCAGATAGCCAGCAACAGCACGACAAATCCGGCTTTTACCACGGGGAATATTCCGGCAGGTTCCACCGTGGCCATCCTGAATAACGGAAACATCCTGGGCAAGGGGGGCAACGGCGGCACGGCATGGAATCCCGTATCGGGAGCTACGGGTGCCGGATTTAACGGGGGCAATGCCATCAACCTGACCCTGCCCACTACCGTGCAGAACAATTTCAACATTTACGGGGGTGGCGGAGGCGGAAACGCCATGGCCTTTGCCCTTACCCAACAGATTCCGGTGGTGAACATCAATTTCGGCATTTTCATCGGTTCTGGCGGCGGCGGCGGTGCCGGCGGTCCTCTCGGACAGCCCGGTGGTATAGGCGGAAACTCAGGCCCCGTGGTGGGTATTTCTTACTACACGCCCGGCCAGAACGGTTCCGCGGGACAATTCGGCGTAGGCGGCCTGGGAGGTATTCTCAATTTCCCCATACCCATTCAGCTGGGTCCGGTAACCATTGGTCTGAATCCGAACACGGCGGGAGGTAACGGAGGCGATTACGGATTCCCCGGTACCCAGGGGGTTTTCCAGCTCACGTTGTCGGCCAGTGCCAATATCAACATTCCATTCATCGGCACCATTACCATCAACCTGCTGAACGGCATCAACATTCCCATACCCGTTCCTCCGCCCGCAGCAGGACTTGCCGGATTTGCCATAAAACGTAACGGAAACGGATGCAACATCCCGGACAATAATTACACCACCTCCAACCTGAAAGGACAAGTAGGAAACTAAAAAAATGCGAAATATGCTGTTAAAATTCATCCATACACTCGTTGCGGGCGCCCTCTTTACGGCCGTTGTGGCACAGGCGCCATTTGAAGGAATGATCCGCTTTAAAACAGAGAACAAGGCCATAGCCGAAACGGCGGAGGTAAACTGGCACCTCAAAAACGGCAACAGCCGATTGGACATACAATCCACGACGCCCGATACCAAGGCCGATATGAGTATTTACTTTCCCGTGGGAGCCGCGCAGGCCAGCATGGTAAGCACGGAC
>JBIJBG010000114.1:0-6449 GCA_044345355.1 Flavobacteriales bacterium | reverse complement strand
CGGGTGTGCAGCAACATGACCTTTACGGGAATTATAAACATATTTTCAAAAATCACACGATTACCCTGCGGGCTGGCTACGATTATGACCAAAACCATTTTTACGGGTTCAGACCGGATTCGGTAACTGAAAACCTTTTTCCCGACAAAAAATCCATCCGTCAACATTTTCACAAAGTTGGATTTGACGCCACGTTTGCGAACACGGACATGACGGATAAAGAAAAATGGCTCAGTTCCACCCGCCTGGGATATTACTGGATGCAAGACCGTCAAAAATCGCGCGAACATGGCCTCTCCCTAGGGACCGAAATTTCAAAACATGTGAAAGATTTTTTCGTCGGCGCAAGGTTAGGCATGGAATATTTTCACTTCAAAGCGGGAGGAAGCGCTGCGGGAAAAGGCATGGGATTTATCCGGTTTAACCCATACGTGAAAGCAGGCCGCGAAAAATGGAACGTGGAAATGGGACTGGAAGTTGCGGGGGCATTCGATACTACGGCAAAAGGCTACATCATGCCCGTTATTTCTGGCGAAGCCAACCTATACAAAAAGCACGTATTGGCCTTTATACAGGCCAAAGGCGGTGTTGAACGAAACACATTTGACCGGCTCAGGCAGACAAACCCATTTATTATATCGGCCCCGCTCTTAGGACAGACTTATACGCCGATTGATGTAAAAGGCGGATTCAAAGGGTCCTTTGCAAAACAATTTTACTACCACATGTACGGTGGTTTCCGCATGACAAAAAATCAGGTGTTTTTCATCACCGATACGGTACAATCTTCCATAGGAAACTATTTCAAAACCGTATACGACGATATGAATATCCCTTATGTTGGAGGTGAAATCGGATTTGTTCATAGGGAAAGGATTCAGATTGCCCTAAAAGGGAATTATTGGTTTTATAACCCCGCTACTTTTGAAAAGGCCTGGCATATGCCACGCATAGACCTTACGTTGAGTGCGGCTTACACCATTCAGGATAAATTCCTTTTTAAAGCTGATTTCTACTATTTGGGTGAACAGTATTCTCCTTTCGATTATGATGAGAAAAGTCGCAAACCTATTTTAAAAACTACCCTCATCCGAAATGCATTTGACCTGAATCTGAGTGCCGAATACAGATTCAACAAAATGCTGTCATTCTGGACATCCTTCAATAATTTTGCCGCCTTCCGTTACAATCGCTGGTATCGGTATCCCATGCAGGGATTCAACGGTATGGGAGGAATCACGCTTAGTTTTTGATTTTTAATATTCGAAAGAATAGCCGGTAATTTTGAAACCTTGTGGCGAATTACCTGTTTAGACTTTCCATTTATAAAATCATATTCCATATTACGCTTTATTCGCTCAGAGAATAAGGCCGGCGAAACCACAATAGCCGATTCAGCCAAATAAACCGGAACGCGTATCTTTGAAAATACGCAAAACAAACGAATTGATTCAGTCACCAACTAATCATACCCCGCCGGGTCTTTCGGACAAGGAAGTGTTGGAAAGCCGCACCAAATATGGAAGTAACCACCCGTTGGCACAAAAATCGGTGTTTTGGGAAACTCTGTTCTCAGTGGTAAAAGAACCCATGTTTATTCTTCTGCTCGCCGCAGGGTGCATTTATGCCCTATTAGGTGAATATCATGAAGCCCTAACCCTGGCTTCGGCCCTGCTCTTCGTGGCCGGAATCGATATTTTTCAAAATTTCAGAAGCCGAAAAGCCATACAGGCACTGGGCAAGATAACCGGCAGCAAGGCAAAAGTAATTCGAAACGGAACTACGGAAATCATCCCTTCGCACGAGTTGGTGAAAGGAGATCTGCTGCTCTGTGAAGAAGGCGATGTCATTACCGCCGATGCCACCATCCTGCGCTCAAACGACTTTTCGGTCAACGAGGCCATCATCACAGGCGAATCGGTATCGGTAGAAAAAAACGTAAACGAAACCCTTTTTCAGGGCACTTTGGCCGTGCGGGGGTATTCACTGGCTAAAGTAAGTGCCGTTGGAGAAAAAACCACTTTATCCGGCATAGGGTCTTTGGTAGAAAAAACCGGAAGGGAACATACTCCGCTTCAGCAAAAAATTGACCGATTTGTCAAAGGCATGGTTATGGCAGGAAGTGCGGTTTTCGTTTTTGTGTGGTTTTTTTACTGGAGAGCTACGGGAGACTGGCTGATTGGGCTCCTACAGGGTCTCACACTTATTATGTCGGTGCTTCCCGAAGAAATTCCCGTTGCCTTTTCCAGCTTCATGGCATTGGGGGCCTACCGACTTCTCCGGCACGGAATTATCGCAAAAAGTCCAAAAACGGTAGAAACCCTCGGAGCTGCCACGGTCATCTGTCTCGATAAAACCGGAACACTCACCCAAAATCTGATGGAAGTGGCCCTTACCTTTGACCCTTACACCGATACCACAGTAAACTTCGAAAAGCAACCCGAACATTCAGCGATATTGACCTACGCCATGTGGGCCAGTGAAGAAAGGCCATTTGATCCAATGGAAAAATCCATTCATGCCCATTACGCCCTACTAGCTCCGGTGGACCTTCGTAATCAATTCCACATGGTGAAGGAATATCCGCTTTCCGGGCATCCGCCCGCCATGACCCATATTTTTGAAAGCCCGGACGGTGAGCGAATCATCGGGTGCAAAGGTGCCCCGGAAGGGGTGATGAAACTATGTTCTATTTCCGAAGAAATCAAACAAAAAATCCGGGTCCAATGCGCGCTCATGGCAGCGGAGGGATACCGGGTACTGGGCGTGGCCAAAGGGCTTGGGGAAGAATACGAATTTCCGGAAAAGCAGGAAGACTTCAAGTTTACATTTTTAGGCCTTATCGCCTTTTCCGATCCACCCGTTCAAGGAATCAGCAAGGTCATTTCGGAATTTTATGACGCAGGCCTGGATGTGAAAATGATTACCGGCGATTTCCCGGCTACAGCAAAAGCGATTGCAGCCCAAACCGGCTTTCGAAATCTCAATACCCTCACGGGAGAAGAGCTCCTGCAAATTCCTCCACCTGAATGGCCTGACCGAATAACTGACACAGCCATATTTGCGCGCATCAACCCCGAAACAAAACTCAGTATCGTAAACGCGCTGAAGCATGCGGGACACACGGTGTGCATGACGGGTGACGGAGTAAACGATGCCCCTGCCCTCAAAGCGGCTCATATAGGCATTGCCATGGGAAAACGGGGAACTGAAGTAGCGAAGGAAGCCGCAGGATTGGTGCTTGCCAAAGACGAGTTATCGAACATGACAGAGGCTATTTTTCTGGGTAGACAAATCAACGAAAACCTGACCAAGGCCATCCGCTACATCATCAGCATTCACATTCCGGTCATCCTGTTGGTGCTTTCACCCATCCTGTTTTCCGGTTTGCCCGATATGCTTTTTACTCCCGTCCATGTCATTTTCCTGGAACTAATCATGGGGCCCACCTGCTCCATTCTTTACGAAAACGAAAAAATTCCCCGAAAAGAACTTTCCTCCCCGGCAGATTCAAAATCAAAAAACCTGCTGAAACTACCCCAGCTCGGCATTTCCCTCATTCAGGGAATAATTATTACTACGGCCTGTCTCCTGCCCCTGATCTGGCTTCGCGATGGTTCTGATGCACTTATCAGAACCCACGTATTTACCACGCTGATTTTATCCAATATCTTTCTTACGCTGGTGAACCGCTCTTTCCGCCATAGCCTTATCAAAACCATCCGACGAAAAAACAAACTGGTCCCCGTAATAATAGGAATTGCCTTACTGCTTCTGACAGCCTTTCAGCTCATCCCCTACTTCTCCCGGCTTTTCAGGTTAGAGGCTCTGAATTGGGACGAATGGTTTATCTGCATAGCTACCGCGGCCGTGGGTACGCTGTGGATAGAGCCGATAAAGGTCTTGGCTAAAGGAAAACTCCCCTGATTTTTGAGGGAGGGTAACGGAATGCGTGATTAACTGACAAAAGCCACCCCTCGTTTTTCAACACAATCGGGCAAAAAAAAAGCCGCCCCGAAGGAACGGCCTGAAAAAGAAGATTCCGATTTACAATTTACCGGCGTATTCCTGAAGCAGGGATGCGTGATTTACCTTATCGTATTTTCCGTCTATCAGTTTTTGACGAACCTCCGTAAATGATTTTATGGTGTAATCCACATCCTCAAAGGTATGCACTGCGGTGGGAATCAAACGAAGTAAAATCATCCCTTTTGGAATTACCGGATAAATCACCATGGAACAGAATATTCCGTAATTCTCGCGCAGATCCACCACCAGGTTGGAAGCTTCAGCCTCCCCGCCATGCATCATCACGGGAGTAACGCAGGAATTGGTTTTACCCAAGTCAAAGCCCGCGGCACGAAGCCCTGATTGAAGGCGGTTTACCACGGCCCACAATTTATCTTTTAATTCGGGATGGTTGCGTATCAATTCCAGACGTTTGAGCGCTCCGATAACCAAAGGCATGGGAAGCGACTTGGCATAAATCTGGGAACGGGTATTGTACTTCAGATACATGATTACATCGGCATCTCCGGCCACCCAGGCGCCCGTGAGCGCGAAAGATTTGGCAAACGTTCCGAAAATAACATCCACACCATCGGCAGCCCCCTGCTCCTCGATGGCACCTCCGCCTTTTTGGCCAAGGGCACCGATTCCGTGAGCGTCGTCCACCATAAGACGGAAATTATATTTTTCCTTCAATGCTACAATTTCCTTAATTCTCCCCTGCTCGCCCGTCATGCCGAAAACGCCTTCGGTAATAACAAGAACACCGCCACCGGATTTTTCAACCAATTTTTCGGCGCGTTGCAGTTGCTTTTCCAGGCTCTCGATATCGTTGTGCCGGAATACAAAACGGTGACCGGCATGCAACCTTACGCCATCCACGATGCAGGCATGGGACTCACCGTCATAAACGATTACGTCGTGCCTATTTACCAGAGCGTCGATAACCGACATACACCCTTGGTACCCGTAGTTCAACAACATACCATGTTTTTTGCCCACCAATTCGGCCAGGCCCTGTTCCAACTGTTCGTGGTGGATTGACTCTCCGGTCATCATGCGGGCTCCCATCGGGTAGGCAAGCCCCCATTGAGCGGCAGCCTCCGCATCCGTTTTACGTACTTCGGGGTGATTGGCCAAACCCAGATAATTATTCAGAGACCAAACCAAAACATCCTTCCCTCTGAATTTCATTCTGTTTCCCAATTCACCTTCCAGCTTCGGAAAAGTATAATATCCGTGGGCTACTTTAAAATACTGGCCCAAAGGACCCATGTTTTTACGAATCTTATCGAAAAGATCAGCCATGTCTTTAGTTTTGATAAATTTGGCACAAAATTATAAATTAAAGCGTGCATAATAAGGTGCCGTTTTTTCGTTATTAACAGGTTTTCACTTCTAAGATGTTTTCCAGCCGCTCCATTTTATTCTTTCTTCTTGTTTCGGGACCTCTATTATTTCCCTCCTGCAGTGACTATCAGCAAGTGCTTAAGGGCTCGGACTATGAAGCCAAATGGAAAATTGCGCAGGAAAAATATGAAAAGAAAGATTACAACAAAGCCTTACCGTTGTTTGAAGAATTATTGACCGTATTCCGGGGAACATCCAAGGCTGAGCAGCTTTATTTCTATTATGCGTACGCTCATTTCGGAATTGAGGACTTTCAATCGGCCCAATACTTCTTCGACAATTTCACATCCACCTTTCCCAACAGCCGATATAGTGAAGAAGCTGCCTATATGGTCGGATATTGTTTGTATAAGGATTCCCCCAGGTTTAACCTGGATCCGACCAGCACCTACAGAGCCATAGCGGAATTGCAGGGATTTACCAATCGATTTCCACGGAGCAAACGCGTGGAAGACTGCAACAAACTGATCGAGGAACTACGAGGGAAACTGGAAACCAAAACATTCCGCCTGGCCCAGCTGTATTATAATATCGAAAACTACCAGGCCGCCATCATTGCCTTTAAAAACTTTTCCCGCGATTTTCCGGATACCCGATTGGCACCAGAGGCCAACCACTTTATGCTCCTTTCGGCCTACAAATATGCCTTGGGATCGGTAGAGGCCAAGAAAAGGGAACGATTTAACGAGGCAATAAAATATTATTATACCTTTGCAGACCGTTTTGCCGATTCGGTGTTGAAGAAAAGTGCCGACGACATTTATGCCAGGTGCAATAAAGAGTTGGAAACTCTGGATCGCAAACAGGAACAGAATCAAAAACGATTGAAAACCGCACAACCATGAGCGTAAGAAAAGTAAACAGCGCGAATACTACCGTTACAAGGGACATGAGCCGTTTTGTGGAACATACCGGAAACGTGTACGAAACTCTGGCCATTGTGGCAAAACGGGCCAATCAGATTTCGGCAGATATCAAACAGGAACTTTCCGACAAGCTGGAAGAGTTTCAGACCCATGCGGAAAATTTGG